>CAZFLF010000919.1:0-3563 GCA_964519825.1 uncultured Pirellulaceae bacterium
TGATATGATGAAACGCGGTTCGCTGTCAAATGTTCCGCCTTGTTCGCCCATGGATACGCCGATCAACCTCTCTGCCGCCACCCGTCTTGTCACCCTGACGGTGCTCCTGGCGGTCGGTTTTGTCTCCGCAGCCGATGTCGACCCCCGCGAATTCGGCTTTGATATTCCACGCGGAAACCTGGTTCGGGGCGAAGGCCAAGCGGTACTTACCACCAATAACGAACAAGAACCCGTTGTGGCAAAGGTTTATGTCAACGTTGGGGACCACCGCATCGTGCTCCTTCCCGACGGTCAGCTCGTTGGTCGCTCCGCCGCGGAGTCGCCCGTTACGGACCGTGGCTTTGAACGGCTGACGACAGAAGCACTGATGAAGGACTTAGCCGGTGGTCCGTTTCGCGACTTTCGAGCTAGGAAAACCAAGCACTACGTATATTTGTACAACACGAGCGAAAATTTTTCCGTCGTCGCCAGCCGCATTCTCGAGTCGATGATCCCTGGAATGCTGACCCACGCCAAACAGCAGAAGATCGAAACACACGAACCTGATGTGCCGCTCGTCGCCATCATGTTTCGTACCGAGCCCGAATTCCAAAACTTTCGCCGCATGCCAGCCGGAGTCGTGGCTTACTACCATATCGCCACGAACCAGATCGTGATGTACGAAGAATCCGATCTTTGGCGGATCAAGCCCGAACTGGCGATTCAGGAATCGATTTCGACAATCGCCCACGAGGGAGCGCATCAGATCTTGCACAATATCGGCGTGCAGCAACGTTTATCGCGGTGGCCGATGTGGCTCAGTGAAGGGATCGCCGAGTATTACGCGCCCACCTCGTTCGGGAAGAACCTGCGATGGAAAGGGGCTGGGCAAGTCAATGACATGCGGATGTTCAATCTGGAATTGTTTCTCAAAGGCCGCGATGCCGATACGCCGAACGGTCAGATGATTGAACATACCGTCGCCGGCGCCCGGTTAACGTCGACCGGTTACGCATCTGCCTGGTCATTGACTCATTATCTCGCGAAAACCCACAAAGACGATTTCAATGCCTACATGCGGGAAGTCAGCCGACTGGGGCCGTTTGAAGGGAGCACGCATGTCGTCGAGCCGGGAATCGTGCCAGAGAACCTGGAACTATTCAAGCAGCACTTTGGCAGCGACTTCGTGAAGCTCGAAGCGGGTCTGGTCAAGCACCTTAAAGGTTTGCCGTACAATGATCCTTTTGGTGACTGGCCGCACTACGTCGCCGCGGTTGAGATCACCGCCGGTCGGCGGCCGCGCCGCGAAGCGAACCTGTTCCATTCGCAGAGCATGGCTCAGAAATGGATTGTGGATTTCGTCGCGGACCTTTCGGCCGATCAGCGCAAGACTGTGCAGCACGATATCCGTTCATTTCCCAATCGTGGTGTCGCGGAACAGTTCGCCCGGCAGTTTCTTGGAGCCGGCAGGTAGTTGGCCGAAGCACTTGACCCAAGTTGGACTGTCTATCATTCCCATGTCGATCTGTCTGCCGCTCGTTGAAGAGTTGCCGATCGCACCCGATCTGGAGGCGGCGTTTCTGCGTTTGAGCCGCTTACCGCACGTGTTGTTTCTGGACAGCGCCTTGCGCGATCCGCAGCTTGGACGCTACTCATTCCTGTCGGCGGACCCATTTGCCTTTTGCGAATCTCCGGCACAGGGAGATCCCTTCGCGCGGCTTCAACTTCAACTCGCCCCATTTCGCTCGGAAGCGGTTCCTGATTTGCCTCCCTTTCAAGGGGGCGCCGCTGGACTGTTCGGATACAGCTTGGGGAGCTGTTTGGAACGCCTTCCCGCATCGCGCTTTGACGAATTTCCAACGCCTGCCTTGGCGATGGGGCTGTATGACGTGGTGCTGGCCATTGACCATGTGCGCGGACGAGCATGGTTAATCTCACAGGGATTTCCCGCGTCTTCGCCAGAAGCTCGCAACGAACGAGCGACCGCGCGGCTGAGCCAATTCCGCAGTTGGCTGTTGGAAGGCGAACGAGCCGACGTTCAACGGTTGGCAAATCAGGCCAACGTGTTGCGGAGCAACACGGCCACGTGGCCCGGTCGCTCCGCGACCGGTAGGCCGGAGCACGGTTTGGCCCCGGCATTTGCGACGCCTGGGCCGGACGGCCTGCTAAGCAACTTCTCTCGCGCGGGCTATGTCGCCGCGGTGCAGCGGGCTGTGGATTACATTGAAGCCGGCGACATCTTCCAAGTAAACCTGTCGCAGCGGCTGCTGTTCCCGGCCCACGACGACTCGGTGGCGCTGTATGTCCGCTTGCGACAGCGCAATCCCGCTCCATTTGCCGGGTATTTCGACGCGGGGGAGTTCCAAATTGCCAGTGCGTCGCCCGAAAGGTTCGTTCAGCTCCGCGGAACACAGGTCGAAACGCGTCCGATCAAGGGAACTCGCCAGCGCACGGCGCGGCCGGAAGCGGATTTGTACGCTGCCGACGAGTTGCGCCAGAGCGAAAAGGATCGCGCCGAAAACGTCATGATCGTCGATCTGATGCGCAATGACTTGGCGCGCGTGTGCCGGCCGGAAAGTGTTACGGTCGCCCAACTGTGCCAACTGGAAGTGTATCAGTTCGTGCAGCACCTTGTGTCGTCCGTGCGTGGCGAACTGGCGGACGGACGCACTTCGTTCGACCTGCTGCGCGCCGTATTTCCCGGTGGCTCCGTTACCGGAGCTCCCAAGGTGCGGGCGATGGAAATCATCGCGGAGCTCGAGCCTACCGCGCGCGGACCCTACTGCGGCGCTCTCGGCTACCTTGGTTTCGACGGATCGGTCGACTTGAATATTCTGATCCGCACGATTACCGCGGGCTGCGGCTGGTGGCAGTTGCCGGTCGGTGGAGGCATCGTGGCGCAATCCGATCCACGGCAGGAATACGAAGAAACATGGCACAAGGCTACGGGCCTGGTGCGAGCGCTGACCCCATGATCCTGCTCCTCGATAACTATGACAGTTTCGTACACAACCTCGGGCGTTACTTGCGCCGATTGGGTCAAGACACGCACGTCGTACGCAGCGACGCGATCGATCCAGAGGGAGTGCGCAAATTGCAACCGGCAGCGGTCGTGTTCTCACCAGGACCCTGTACGCCGCTTGAAGCAGGCTGTTCCGTGTCCGTCGTGCGCGAATTGTGGCGTGACGTACCCATGTTGGGAGTCTGCCTCGGACATCAGGCGATTGGCGCCGCGTTCGGCGCTCGCATCGTCCGAGCGCCCCGTCCCATGCATGGCCGAACCAGCGAAGTCTTTCATACGAGTCGGGACGTGTTCGCGGAAGTACCGAATCCGGTGACGGTTTGCCGGTATCATTCGCTCATCGTCGAGGAACGAACGCTGCCGCGCGAGCTGGAGGTGACGGCGCGTACTGCCGACGGCGTGATCATGGCAATCCAGCACGTTGCCGCACCAGTCGTGGGAATCCAATTCCACCCCGAGGCGATCCTGACAGAACATGGCTACCTGATGCTCGCCAACTTTCTACGCATGGCCGGAATATCAGTTCCAGTGGAGTTGCCGTCGGTGGCCGACGAATGGTCCC
>CAZFLF010000920.1:0-3563 GCA_964519825.1 uncultured Pirellulaceae bacterium
CAAACCGGCGACGAACCGGTCGACAGGGGGGATGCGCCGGACGTACCGCTGGAACGCCGGGAAACAGTTGGGCAGGTCCAGACGGCTCTGGCGGCGCTCAGCAACGAACATCGTGAAATCCTCGTGCTGCGTGAAATGGAAGATCTCGAGTATGAAGAAATTGGCGCAACGCTCGAAATCAACGTCGGCACGGTACGCAGCCGTCTACATCGGGCGCGGCAGGCGCTCCGCGACAAGCTACTTGAAATGGGTGTCGATTGACATCCTGACGGACGACAGGAATACGAAGGACAGGAAGTTTAGCAAATTTTCCTGTCTTTCACCTTCCTGTCATCCTATGCGAGCTTTATTCCAAGGTGCCCGATAAAAATGACTGGACTCCATGGGTCGATTTCCGTTTCGTGTTTTCTCGTCGCGGCGGTTTGTTGTTCCGCGATTCGTGCCCAGCAACCTGCACAGACCAACTCCGCCCCGCGACCCAATATCGTCATCATCATGTCCGACGACATGGGCTATTCCGACATCGGGTGCTATGGCGGCGAGATTCAAACGCCCAATCTCAACCGGCTGTCCGAACAGGGGGTGCGATTCACGCAATTCTACAATACGGGCCGTTGCTGCCCGACGCGGGCCGCGCTGCTCACGGGACTATATTCGCACCAGGCCGGCCTCGGACACATGATCGAGGACAAAGGATTTGACGCCTATCGAGGAGAACTCAACAATCGCAGCGTGACCATTGCCGAAGTGTTGCGCTCCGCCGGCTATCGCAACTACGCCGTGGGTAAGTGGCACGTCTGTCGCAATACTCAGCCGGGTGGGCCGCAACACAATTGGCCCCTGCAACGTGGTTTCGATCGTTACTACGGCACGCTTACCGGCGCCGGCAGCTTTTATGATCCGGGGACTCTGACTCGCGATAACACAGCCATTTCACCCGTAGCCGATCCGGAGTATCAACCAAACAGATATTACTATACGGATGCGTTGGCCGATCACGCCGTGCGATTCATTACCGATCATCATGAACAAACCGGAGATCAGCCGTTTTTCCTCTATACCGCATTCACCGCTGCCCACTGGCCGATGCACGCCCTGGACGAGGACATTGCCAAGTACCAGGGGCAATACGACGCGGGGTACGACGCTCTCCGGCAATCTCGGTTCGAGCGCTTGCAACGGCTCGGATTCATCACGTCTCCCTGGAAACTCTCGCCGACCAAGGGCGAGTGGGGCACCATCGACAACAAGGCCTGGGAATCGCGCTGTATGGAAGTTTATGCGGCGATGATCGATCGGATGGACCAAGGCATTGGGCGGATTGTGGAATCGCTGAAGAACACAGGCCAGTATTCCAACACATTGATTCTTTACCTGCAGGATAACGGCGGTTGCGCGGAAATCGTCGGGCGCCAGCCCGATGTCGCGCGGCTGAGCCAGCCGACGCTTCCAAAGATTGCGTCGAATGCTTTGCGTCAGGAGGTCATCCCGAATCAGACTCGCGATGGCTTTGCGGTGCTGGGTGGACGGCTCGTGCTGCCCGGACCTTCGGACACATACATCGCCTATGGTGAGAACTGGGCCAATGCCAGCAATACGCCGTTTCGCCTGTACAAGCATTGGCAACACGAAGGAGGAATTGCCACGCCGCTGATCGCGCACTGGCCGCTGGGAATCTCCGCGACACGGCATGGCCAGCTCGAGACACAGCCGGGACATTTGATCGACCTGATGGCAACGTGTGTCGAGCTGACCGGAGCGAGCTATCCATCGGAACGAAACGGCGTGGACATCCAGCCACGTGAAGGGGTCAGTCTCGTTCCAGCCTTCAAGGGCCAATCCGTTATGCGCCCATTACCGTTGTTTTGGGAGCACGAGGGAAACCGGGCGGTACGAGACGGCCCATGGAAACTCGTGGCCAATGGTCCACGTGGAGCCTGGGAACTGTATGACTTGTCGGCCGACCGTACTGAAATGAACGACCTCGCCGAACAGCAGCCAGAGCGAGTCGCTCAACTAGCTCAGCGCTGGGACGAGTGGGCGAAACGGGCGGGAGTACAACCGTGGCCGATTAGCGGTGGAGACGGCAAAACACCGGGGAAAAAGCCCAAGGCCAAACGCAACTCGTAGCCGATCTCGCCATGCCACGTTCATTGCGCGGCGAAAATCAGTGACCGCCGTATCAACTCGTCGCCTCGGCGGACGATTCTTAGCTTACCCCGCATCCGTGACAACAGTCTTTCCCGTGAGGTCAATCGGAAGTTGGACGGCCTTCCGCTGACGCCACTGGTCTGCGTGGTCCTGATCGGCGACGTAGGGACGATTCTGAACGCGAATTGCCAGGGAATGACTTTGGCGGGAAGTGCGATAATAGGCGAATTTCTGTGAGTAGGGTTGATCGCCGGGGCCGTGCAAGAATCTGGCTCCCACACTCCATTTGCTTTCCACGATCACGGAGCCATCCGACAAGATCCCGGTCACTAAACCGGTATGAACGATCACGTGACCATTGCGATAGATGACCACATCCCCTGCATGCGGCGACGTGACGACTTCATAGCCATTGTCTTCCAGAACCTGCTCGACGCATTCCCCCGACAGCAAGAACCGACCTCGCGTGAAGACCCAGCCATGGCAATTCGAACGCATATCCGGCTCATCGCGCTGAATGACGGTAGGGATTTGGCCCAGCAACAACGCCATCATCGATCGAATGATCTTCGGGTCTTCATCGCTTTCCACTTGCCAGCGAAACAGTGGAACCTCACGTCCGCGATCGGTCACAGCGACATATCGCGTTGACGGAATCTTGTGGCCCGGAATCGCGGCGCGCGGAAAGTCTGATACCGTACTAGGCATTACGGTTGTGTAGAACCGATGCGAGGACCAAGCGGCGATGGTTACCGACGAAATTAGCAGGGCCAGGATTGAAGTCCTGCGCCAGCGGGCCTCCGCCAGTTGGCCTCTGTATGCCAACCGAGAATGGAACCAGACCATGCCTAACGCTACAGTGACAATAACAACTTGAAGCAACGCACTCAGTTCCAAATGCTTGGGCAAGTCGATTAGAGGCACGCCATCGACGACCAGAACTGCGACCACGATGGTGGCCAGTCCGGTGTTGAGCCATTCCGAGCGTTTGAAGAGTCGATAACCGAGAAACAGCTGCAACGCGCGCTGTCCGACCAGGAACACGGATCCACAGAACGACAATAATAGAAGCCACTCCAACGAATTCGTGGCGAGTTGCTGTTCCAGCACGTTTCACTCCCAAGTCTACCCACCGTTTTAGATATTGCGTTTGGATCTTGGCCACCACTCGACCAACACAACCAAACGCGGCCTCTTTCTCCTATCCAACAAACACCATCCCAGTTCAAAAGTTTCGGCCACACTCATTCACGTACCACAGGTTGGGCCGAACACTCGACACTCTACTTAACCCCAGTTGGCAGCCAAATTCGCCTGAAAAAATCCCCGTGGTAATTGAATTTGTCAGAGATAATGGAGTCGGGAGTCGTTTTTGCGGCGGCTGAATCGTGGTCGTAAGGCTGAAAAACTGA
>CAZFLF010000921.1:0-3561 GCA_964519825.1 uncultured Pirellulaceae bacterium
TGTCATGTCTGTCATGTCTGTTTCCATCGTGTTCATTGTGTTGGTTTGAATGGCTGGGGATTAGGCCCGCCACTTCGAGGAAATTGTGACGTGGTGAAGCTTTAAACTTGAGTGTCAGGTCGACGTTCAAGGAGAATGCAACCTCGGGGGGGCCAGGGTTCGGTAAGAAAATCGTAGAGGACGACGTGAAGCCTCCCGTCGCTTTTTTGAATGCCCCTGTCCCCGCCGTAAATTCACCCGTACTTTGCACGAGAATTCCCCCCGACGGGTCCATCCCCACGATAAAGGATTGGTTGACTGTCGTCAGTTCCCCCATGGGCTTTGACTTGTGGGAATTCGGATCCACAAAGCTAAAGACCGATATTCCCGTTGTGCCAATAAAATTGAAATCGGAATCAATAATCGGTGTCAGCTGTTCCGAATACATTCCCGCCAACTCTCCAGCCTCCGGGCCGCTGACATAATAAATGTTTCCTTCCAATTGCGCGGGCAGTCCGGTCATGGAATCGAATTCGATCGCCGTGCCGACAATGGTCAGCGACAAGTAGATGGTATCTGATTTCACGTGACCTGTTTTAGCGGCAGCTTTGCTCGCCTGCTGTATAACCTCGAATTGCGCGACTTCGCCCGCGTCCAATTCGAGCTGTTCGACTGCTACATCTAATGCCAATGAATCAACAACCGGGGGAGCGCCGCTGAGCAGACAGCGGTCCTCTAACGATTCGATCGTCCACTTTCGCGTTACACGCGAAGCACGTGGCTGAGAACGTTGAGATGCGAGCCGTTTCCAGGTTGCGAAGATTGCGTTTACCATGATGCGTCCCTTGGGGTGGTAAAGAAAAGCAGCGGGCATCGTCCCGGCCACAGTAATCGGACTCGAGTTGCAGAGCTCAATTCGATGATTCCCGCCGCTGTGCTCAGACAAAACGAGTGAGCTTCGATTGAGTTTTGAATGTGCACAGCCTGCGGCACGACAAGAAAATGGTTCCGAACGGAACAACAAGTGAGTAAGCGCCAGGCACGAGAGGCAACCAAACTCTACGTCACGATTGTCACTCGTCAAGCGAATCCAAATGACTTACTAGAATCTCATCCGTCCACGACGCGCTTACCGTCCCAGTTCCATGCCGCCGACCACCCGCTGTCCGAATTCCCTGCTGCGGACAAAAAGCGGCGTAGTTAGCAGGAACTGCAGAATGGGAGTTGTCATCGCTGTTGTAACTAGCGCCATGACAACCATCAGGGCAAACAGCCGCGGTGAGATCAGTCCGAGGTCGAGGCCGATGTTTAACACGATCAGCTCCATCAAGCCGCGCGTGTTCATCAGGATTCCCAGGGCACACGAGTTTCGCCAATCGACTCCGCACAGGCGTGCGGCTGCGGTGGTCCCACCAAATTTACCCAAGCTGGCGACGAGAATGATCGCGCCGCACAGCAGCCAGTTTTCCATCCCGCTGATGAGTCCAATCTGAGTTCGCATGCCGGCAAAGGCAAAGAACACCGGCAGCAGAACGATCGTTACCAGGTCTTCCAGCTTTTTGCGCAGCTCGTGCGCTACCGCACTATCTTTCGGAATGACTGCCCCGAACAGGAACGCGCCAAAGATGGCATGAATGCCGATGAACTCCGTCAGGCAGGCGGAGCCAAACAGCGCGATCAGAACGATGGCGACGACGTCTGCGGAAATCGGACTTCCAGCCGGCTTCAGTCGCACGAGCAGCGGTCTGACGACGAGAAACATCGCTCCGATAAACAGCAGTGTCAGCGCCGTGACGCCGATTGCCGCACTGAATTCCGCCTCGGCGACGCCAACCACGAGGGCCAGCAGACACCAGGCTGTGACGTCGTCGATCGCTGCGCAGGCGAGCGCCATTGAACCGAGCGGCGAATCCTGCATTCGGCGATCGGTCAGGATTCTCGCCAGCACCGGAAATGCCGTGACCGACATCGACACGCCGAGGAATAAGGCGAAGCTGCCGAAAGGCACTTGATCGTTCGACAGGATCGGATAGAGGGCCAGCGCCAGGCCGGCGCCGAGCAGAAACGGAGCAATGATGCTGGCGTGCGAGATCGCGATCGCAGAGTGGCTGCGACGTTTCAAAATTGCGACGTCGAACTCCAGCCCGACCAGGAACATATACAGAATGATCCCAAACTGGGCAAACATGCCGAGGATGGGAACGGTATCTTGGGGGACGAGAGAGTCCATAGCGCCGGGCGCAATGCGTCCCAGACAGGATGGTCCGATTAAAATGCCGGCCACCACTTCGCCGATTACCGCTGGCTGCCCTAGGCGACGAAAGACGCTCCCCAGGATCCGGCAGGAAAGGATCACGACGACCAGCGCGAGCAACAAGTGCAATAGCGGTTGGCGGCCGTGTTGAGTCGGCGCAACAACAGCCTTAACGGCAGCGGGCGAGACGTCGGCTGACGGAGCGACCAGGCCATGTCCGAAGTCGAGGATCAAATAAAACGCCAACGCGGTGGCTATGAGCGTCAGCGCATAGAGCATTGCTGCGCTGACGCTTTGGCGGCTGGCGGCGTGCTGAACAGGCTGGTCCATGCGGAGCATCCCCGTACGGCGATCCGACTGCAGCTTTACAGCCGATCGGAGACGAAGTTTGCCAGTGCCTTCAAGCTACAAGCGCTGGAACCGAGGGGGGCCAGAGCTTCGCACGCTCCCGTCACCAAGCGCGTCACCTCGAGGCGGCTGTTTGGTATTCCGATCAGATTGGGGAAGGTCAGTTTGCCGGCGTCGGAGCCTTTGCGCTTCTTGCGGTTGTTCGCCGGGCGCTTTTCCGCGTGATCCAGCAGATCATCGGTGATCTGGAACGCGAGGCCGAGATTGGCCCCGAATTCATACAGGGCCTGCTGTTGAACGGCCGTAGCGCCAGCGACAAGCCCGCCCAGGCGCAGCGATGCCAGGAACAAGGCGCCGGTCTTTCGGTTGTGAATCGAGTCGAGCATTTGCCGGGAACCGGTGGCCGCTTCCTGCGAGATATCGTCGCATTGCCCACCGACCAGTCCAGTGGCGCCGGACGCCTTGGCGAGCGTAGCACAGCATGCGGCCGCTACGTCGGCAGGGCGAATGTCCTTGGCGAGCACATCGAAAGCCAGTGCCAGGAGCGCGTCGCCAGCGAGAATGGCGATGCCTTCGCCAAACATCTTGTGCGAGGTCGGTCGTCCCCGGCGCATATCATCGTTGTCCATCGACGGCAAATCGTCGTGGATCAGCGAATACGTATGAACCATTTCCACTGCGCAGGCCGCCGGTGCCGCCGCCTCCGCGGTGCCCCCGCAGGCTTCAGCGGCCAACATCACCAGCATTGGCCGCAACCGCTTGCCTGCCGTCAACAGGCTGTAGCGGATCGCCTCCTGCAGCTTCCTGGGACACTCGACGGGAAACTGGGAGTAGGCATCCAAAGCCGACTCGATCAGGGTTTGCTTGTAATCCAACGAGTCGGCGCCCCTCTGGGGTTGGAGATGCAAAGTGGCCACACCATCGTTCGCAACCATTACGTCAACACCGTTCATAAACATTCAGCGAGCTTCTCGCCCCCC
>CAZFLF010000922.1:0-3561 GCA_964519825.1 uncultured Pirellulaceae bacterium
CTGCAATGGACTCTTGATACAGCCCCGAGCCATACAGTTCGGCGGGAACAATGTACGACGGGCCCCAGCCGTTGGCGATCGAACACATGACGATCGGCACGCTCGGGAACCGCTGGCGCAAGACCGTCTGTAACTGACTGTAGGGTTCGCCTTGGGCTGCAACCCAGATCGCGTCACCCATACGCCAGACCTGAAGTTGATAGGGATACGTGGTACCGGCCGGTAGAAGTTTTAGCCGGGCGAGCATGCGAGTCCGGCGCTCGACCTGTGCCCGGCAATCACGAATCCGTTCGGTGTCGCCGCGCTGGCGAGCGGATTCTTCCTCCGACTGCCAGTGTGCGCGTTCGGCCGCGACGTCCGCCGTCTGAGGCAGTTCGGAGCGATACGCAATGGGAAGACACTCGCGCGAAATTCCCCACGCCGCCGACCGACGCCGCGCGGATTCGTCGAGCGGTAGATGCTTCCAAATGCCAAGCGTCGCTCCCGAAACAACCGGCCCAGCGTAATCGAAGCGAGTGCCCGGCGGCGGCAAGGCGGTCAACGCCGACAATGCCGCATAGCCAACTTGGCGGCCGTTACGCTCCGCCACCGACACATCTCCTACATATCCCTCGCGCGGGCCCAATTCACCGGATGCACCCTGCAAGAACACACAGGGAACGTCGGTGGCCCGCTCGACAACCTCGCGGAGCGTACCCGGATAATCGGGACTGATGAGCCGATTCTCCCAAGCCAACGTCGTGGGATGGCAGGCATAGTTCACGATTGTCGCCAGCATTCGGCCCGATTCATCGGTCACACGCGCGACCAATAACGTATCGTCGGCCGGTCCGTCCGGATGGAAACCGCAGACCCATTGGCCCGACGCGGCATCCCACAGATCCCGATGCGCGGCGAGATTACAGCGCCCAATCCCGTAGGTAATTGTCGCCAAAACACACGACCGAAGAGCCCGTTCTACTAATTCCGCCACGGTCTCGTTGAGCTGACGCAAGTAGGGTGGAATCAAATCCCCGCCCGGAAAGTCGGCTCGATCCAGCAGCATGAGCCCGGCGCTATGCGTGTGCGAGAACGCTACAACCAGCGACTCGGACGAGAAACCAGTCCGCGCGGTCACGGCCTTCTGCAGCGCCTCGATCTCGGGAACCCCGAACAAGCAATGATCCAAGGCCACGACCACCTGCAACGAGTCGTCGGGCGGTTGCGATTCGACGGGGCGAAACACCATAGCGGTTGCCAACAGCGGTTGATGGACCCCTTCCGCTCGGTCGTGCAGTGCCGCTCCCCACATGCGGTGATAAATCCCGACTGGCGGCGTGATGTCTCCGCGCGCGATGCCGAATCGACAAACGCTGGTCGGCGTCTCGACGCGGAGAGTCTCGGACTTGGTTTCATTCTGAGGGGCAGAAAGCGGCTTTGTCATGCGGCAAAATATAGCAGGCATCTCACGTCAGGGAGACTGCGGGTGCGGGCGACGGAGTCAGGAGACCGGAGAGTCGCGGGTTATGAATTGAGGGTAAAAGATGGCGAGAAGAAGACCATGTTTTACTCTCGACGTTTAACCACGTTGTTCGCAGTATTATTTCGGGCCTGGAATTCCCGGAAGGCCGCATCAAGCAACTCTTGCTCGTTTACAAATCCGTTACAGAACCACCAACAGCAGCTTGACGTAATAGCGAGGTCAACAGACTGGGACTTTAGCTGGGAAGGGAGAGCTGGCATGAACGCGACCGAAAATACTCCGGAGTCAGCCGATCAAGGGGGAATTCGCCGGTGGTTTCAATTCCGACTGCGGACGTTGTGTCTGATGTTCGTGTTGGTGTCGGTAGCGTTGGCGATTTTCGGCGCCCGATTCTATCGCCACTACCAGCGTGAGGCCGCCATTCGGTTACTCGCCAAAATCGGCGGGGTCATTTTGCCAGACCGCAAGAATGGATTCACGAGAGTCTATGTAGCTGGGCCCCAAGTTACCGATCCGGTGTTAACCGAACTCGCGCGGCATCTGCAGTCTTTCCCCGAGTTACGTGAACTGGACCTCGTCAATGCGCCCATCAGCGACGTCGGGCTGCGGGAAGTCGGGCGTCTCGGCCAACTGGAGGTTCTCTTTGTTCACGAGTGTCCCGTTACAGATGGGGGTATTCGCCAGTTGAACCAAGTGATCCCGGGCCTGGTCATCCACCGCACCGCACCCGACCCAGTCGCAACCCGATTGGCAATGCGCAAAATTTTCCGCCATGCCGTGGTGGCCGCCGCGGTTTCTCCGGACGGAAGTGAAATTGCCACAGGCAGCGGCGACGGCACGCTGCGGAAGTGGCGGAATACCCACACGATTGCCGCTACGATTCGTTCCCACGACAACTGGCTTTTCTCTGTGGCGTACACCTCGGATGGGCGAACGATCGCAACTGGCGGTGGTGACAATCTGATCCGACTCTGGGATGCGTTCTCGTCAACCAGGATCGCAGAGCTGGCAGGACATACTGACGATGTGCATGCCGTCGCTTTTGGTCACGGTGGCCGGACGCTGGTTTCCGCAGGGGATGATCGAACGGTTCGCGTCTGGGATGTCGCGTCGAGGCGTGAACGGTATTTACTCACCGGGCACGAGGCCGCGATTCCTGCGCTCAAGGTTTCGTCGCGGCTCGGTGTCATTGCATCGGGAAGTCGCGATCACACCATTCGCCTGTGGAGTTTGGAAACGGGGAACCTCTTGCACGAACTGCGTGGCCATGCACTAGACATCAATGCACTGGCGTTGGATCAGAGCGAGACGCGTTTGGCGTCCGCCAGCTACGATGGAACCGTGCGAGTGTGGGACTTGGCTGGCGGACGCGAACTCGCAACGTTGAAGGGGCATACCGACCGAGTTTATGCCGTCGCCTTCCTTAATGACCCGACGCCGGACCTCCTCGTCAGCGCCGGCGCCGATTCCACGATTCGTGTTTGGAACGCGCAGTCTGGGGACATCCAACGTGTCGTGCGGACGCCTCGGCTGGTTGCCAGTCTGTCTGCGATGCCGAGTTTACGTGTGATACTAGCGTCGACTGCTGAAGGGACGTTGGATGCATGGGATCCAGTGACTGGACAGCTCGTTTCCTCGCATTCCACCTGGAGTCCAGACGAACTTAAGTTGGCCGCTCATTAGCATTGATGACCTGCGAGTGAATGCTCTGCTCCGATAGGCGGGCAAAGTCCGCGAGTTTCATGACATTCGTCGAACTTCCTCGCGAAGGTCACGACGTTCAGGTCGTTCGGTCCGCAAGCGTAAACAGAATCTGCTTGCCAACGGCCTCGGCATACCGCAGGACGGTATCGACGGTGAAGTTCTCGCGTACACCATTTTCGAGTTTAGAAAGGGCTGACTTGTCGATGCCCGTTTTTTCCTGGACGTCGGACAAGCTTAAGCCCATTGCCTCACGCGTCCTCTTGAGTTCCGAGAAAACCTCCGCCAACTCCTTCATTTCCTGCACCCGTGTCCGGATCCGCTGGCTGATCTCCGGGAGTTCGGCCGCGATCTGCTCGCGCACTTGACGGTACTTGGCTACCTCTTCCGGGGACAGA
>CAZFLF010000923.1:0-3554 GCA_964519825.1 uncultured Pirellulaceae bacterium
TGGCAGCATCATTTTGGTGAAGGACTGGTCCGGACCTCGACGAACTTCGGAGTGGGGGGCGAGCTTCCCAGTCATCCAGAATTGCTCGACTTCCTGGCGCTCCGCTTTGTCGAATCCGGCTGGTCGGTGAAGGCGCTGCAACGACGGATCGTTTTGTCGAGCGTCTATCAGCAGAGCACGGTCACGTCAGACGCCGAGCGCACGGCCGATTCCGAAAATCGCTGGTTGGGACGCATGCCCCGCCGACCTCTGGAAGCCGAGGCGATTCGCGATTCTCTGCTGGCGGTGTCCGGCCGACTCGACGAGACGCCGGGGGGGCCCGGGTTTCTCGATGCCGCTGTGCCGCGACGCACGCTCTACCTGATGTCGGTCCGGACAGGAACCAAATCGGCCGACTTCAATTCGCTGTTCGACGGCCCCGATGGGGGCGGCATCATCGAACGGCGGAGTCAATCGATTGTTGCTCCCCAAGCGTTGTTTCTGCTCAACGATCCGCTGCTCGACGATGCTTCTGTGGCACTCGCAGCGCGGATCGTCCGCGAAGTCCCCTCGGGTCGCGACGACGAACGGATCACGCGTTTGTACGAGATTGCCCTGGGACGCTTGCCGACTCCGACGGAGATCGAAATCGGCCGGCAACTCGTCGTCGATTCCGCCCGCAGTGATTCTTGGACCCGTTACTGCCGTGTCATCCTTTGCACGAATGAGTTTGTCTATGTTGACTAAGACGCTATCCGAGAACTGGGAGGGCGAGAAGTGGGAGGGCGAGGCTCCCGCCGAGCCGCGAACTGCAGCAAAACTTGGCTCGGAAGGAGCCTCGCCCTCCCGAAATCCGGTTCTTCGGTCAGCCTCTAACATGAACCGCCGCGAAATGCTGTGCCGTGCCGGGGGCGGGTTCGGTGCTTTGGCTTTGTCCGCGCTGCTCGCCGACGAGACACGCGCCGCGGAGTACCCCTTGGCCTTGCGCCGTCCCCACTTTTCCGCCCGGGCCAAGCGAGTGATTTTCCTGTTCATGCCTGGCGGTCCTTCGCAGGTGGACACCTTCGATCCCAAGCCGCGACTGACCCAAGATGACGGCAAGCCGTCTCCGAAGCTGTATCTGGGCCAGCAGCGCAATCTACTCGCCGCACCGTGGAAGTTTCAAAAGTACGGACAGTCGGGGCTCGAGGTCAGCGAACTCTTTCCACGGACCGCGACGTGCATCGACGACCTATGCGTCATCCGTTCGATGGTCACCGACGACCCGAATCATCCCGGCGGCTGCTTGCTGATGAACACCGGTGAGCGCGTCTTCTCGCGGCCGAGCTTGGGTTCCTGGGTGACGTACGGACTGGGAACCGAGAATCAGAACCTGCCCGGATTCGTCGCCATCGGTCCCGGGCCGATCATCGAAGGGGCGCGGCAATATGGTTCGAGCTTTCTGCCGGCCGCCTATCAAGGCACGTTTGTCTCGAACCTCGCGCAACCGATCCGCAATCTCAGCAGTCTCCAGGTTCCCCGCGACCGGCAGCGGCGCGAACTTGACGCACTCGCTCGCTTGAATGAGCTGCACCGCGAGCAGCGGGCCGACGACGACCGCCTGAGCGCCCGCATCGAAGCCTTTGAATTGGCGTTTCGCATGCAGACGGAAGCTCCCGAGGCGTTCGATCTGGCCGGTGAGACGACCGCGACCTCTCGGCTGTACGGGCTCGACAGGCCAGCGACGGAGATGTTCGGCCGCCAATGTCTCTTAGCGCGGCGGCTGGTCGAGCGGGGTGTGCGCTTCGTGCAGCTGTATCATACGACGGGCGGTTTCCAGCCCTGGGATCAGCATAGCGGCCTCAAAGCCGGCCACGAAAAAAACGCTGCCGCCACGGATCAACCGATCGCCGGCCTCCTTCATGATCTGAAAACTCGCGGCCTGCTCGACGAGACGCTGGTGGTGTGGGGTGGTGAGTTCGGTCGGACGCCGACCGCTGAAGGAAAAGACGGCCGCGATCATCACCCCTTCGGATTCTCGATGTGGCTAGCCGGTGGCGGCATCCGCGGTGGAATGGCCCACGGCGCCACGGACGAATTCGGCTGGGACGCCATTGAAAACCCGGTCCACGTCCACGACCTGCACGCGACGCTGCTGCACCTGCTCGGCTTGGACCACAAACGCCTCACCTACCACTTCGCCGGCCGCGATTTCCGACTCACCGACGTCCACGGCAACGTCGTTCACGCGGTGCTGGCCTAATTGACTTCCGAGCGCGCTCACCACTCCTTAATGGAACGCGGAACTTCATTATTCGTCACACTTTAAAGACAAATCTTCTACGGAGTCCCCTGGCAATGTATTCAAGTTGTCGAATGCTGACTGTTGTTACGACGACGTGCTTGCTTGCTGTCGTCTTTCAACATTTACCTTCTCAGGAGCGACCCGTAATCGCAACGAAGTCACAGGTGAAATGGGTGATTGGGCAGACACATCTAATTGAGGAGGGGCGGGCGAAAGAGTTTGAAAGTGTTTTTTCGCAGTCATCGACGTCTCTTCCTAAGGTGAGCGATGTCGTCAGCATTTATGGCGAAATAAACGCCATTCCTAATCTGGACTTACCGCCTTTTAGAGACGGTGCGCCTATGTTTGAAATGCCTAATGCTTACCACCGGCTAATCTATGACCAGATAGAACAGCACAAGATTGATACCGGACCAGCATTTTATATACCGGAAGGGGGGTGTTTGAAGATTTATGGACGAGATGGGCGTATGATAAGAGTCTGTTGGTATCACGGTGGGCCAATGAAGGGTGGCGACCTGTACCTATCAATCCAAGGAATTAGATTTGTGGTTCGGAAAGATCGAGGAGATGTTAATGATCCTGACCTAACAGACACAGGTGCAGTGTTCGATCACTTGATTAGAGAAGCATATGCCGACTTCAAGAAATAAATGAATCAGTCAATTAACGACGGGGGCGGCACTGCGTGCGTGTCCCTGCTCAAAACGAATCGAGTAATGGTGTGCCACTGCTGGGAACTGTGTCGATGTACCAACTGTTTTGATTTACCACAGGTCCGAGCAGTGCAGCGTCAGAGTTGATCCGCCATTGGAAATATTCTTGGAGACGTCGAGCGAGGGGCTCAATCTACCTGCCCCGCTCACTGTTTGAGACGGTGGTAAATCGCTCGGGATGGCGAATCGATTCCGTCTTAAACAGCGGCACATGTTGGCATCCAACTGGCTGCGCCGGATGCCAGGCGAGTGCCCCTGATTCACCATATTGCCGTGTATTGCAGCCTGGCAGCTTCGCCCAACTCCATACCCTACTTCCTCCCGCTTCCACTTGATTGTTGCTACGAGATTGTCGGATTTGGCGAGCCGTAAATACCACTCGGCCAAACGCCGCTGTCGGTTGTCGAATCGTTTAGGCATTGGCGCGTCTCCTGCGTTGTGGTGGCTTCACCGAGGTGGTCGGTTCGGACGGCTCTGTCTTCTCTTTGGCGGGGTCACGGATCGTGTGAAAGCCGATGCGTTTTTTCGGCGAGTCGGGAGGAGTCATGAGTTGGCGGATCGCGGCAACAAGCTGC
>CAZFLF010000924.1:0-3551 GCA_964519825.1 uncultured Pirellulaceae bacterium
TGCTTTCCTGGCGACTATGAGCCACGAAATTCGCACGCCCATGACGGCGATGCTGGGCTTCGCGGATTATCTGCTCGATGAAGGTGACATCCGGCAAGCGCCCCGTGAGCGGATCGAAGCCATTAATACGATTGTGCGCAACGGCCGGCATCTCGTGCAGTTGATCAACGACATCCTCGATCTCAGCAAGATCGAAGCAAATCGTGTTGAGTTAGAACGGATCACGTGCCGCCCGGTGGCAGTGGTCGCCGACGTCGTGTCGCTGATGCGGGGTCGGGCTGACGAGAAAAAATTGGACCTCCAGGCCACGACGGAAGGACTCGTACCTGAGGCGATCCAATCCGATCCGACTCGTTTGCGGCAGATCCTCGTCAATGTGGTCGGAAACGCCATCAAATTCACGGAACGAGGACGCGTGCGAATCGTGATGCGCTACGTGGTCGAAAACAATTGCCCGCTGCTGCAATTCGAGGTTTCCGATACGGGAATTGGAATGACGAGCGAGCAAATCGGCAAGTTGTTCCAGCCGTTCAGCCAGGCCGACATGTCGATGACCCGCCGCTATGGAGGCAGCGGCTTGGGACTCTGCATCTCACAACGATTTGCGGAATTGCTCGGCGGCCGGATCGACGTCTCCAGCGAGCCGGGAAAAGGAACGTCGTTTTGCATCTCGGTGGGGACCGGAGATGTCGCATCGCTCCGACTAGTGTCCAACAGCTCGCTGCATAGCGCGGCGGATGAAGACCCGTATGCCGTGGCGGAGGCTCGCCGCGTGCAACTGCAAATGACGGGACGCATTTTGATTGCCGAGGACGGTCCCGACAATCAACGACTCTTTGCCCATTTGCTCCGCAAGGCCGGTGCGGAGGTGACTCTGGTCGACAATGGTGAACTGGCATGCCAGGAATTAGCCGCCGCGGCGTCAAATGGCGTACCCTACGACATAGTGCTCATGGACATGCAAATGCCCGTGTTGGATGGCTACGCAGCGACCGGGCGGTTGCGGGCTGAGGGATGCGACTTGCCGATCGTCGCGCTGACCGCGTTCGCGATGACTGGCGACCGTGAAAAATGCCTGCAGGCGGGTTGCACCGACTACTTGACCAAACCAATCGACCGCAGTGTGTTTCTGCCAACGGTCGCGAAGTATATGGCTCAATCGCGGCAACGGCGCGCTGCCTTCGAGCGTGGCGAAATAGTGTGATTCAAGACATCATCGAATCGCAATCGCCTGCTGCAACGGTCGTAGAACATTGTCAACGATGTAGCTGTCGACGATCTCCCGCGCGATGTCTGCCAGCCGGCTCATCGCCGCGATGTACGATTCGCCCGCGTCCAGGCTTCCGTAACGTCGTGCGGTGAGATAGACGCTGAGCTGCTCTTCCGGGAATTCCCCAGTACGGACGTGATAGGCGGTCGTACGTGCCTCAACGCTGAGCCGAATCTGCGTGCGGCATTCAGGGTCGAGAGCAAGTTGCAGCGCGGGTTCATAGTTGATGCTCGTCGCTCCCTCAATTTCCAGTAGTCGCTCATAGGCCGGCGAAACACCGAGCGTCTCCGCCAGTAATTGATTGTGGTTCCCCCGATAGGTGAAATCGAAACCGAACTGCACGTTGAGCGACTCGCAATCGAGCGGACTGACCGACAACGCGAATGGCGCCAACTCCAGGACCAAATTGTGTTGCCTCATGGCGTCCGCCACCGATGGCGGATTGACCTGGCCGGAACAGACGCGACGCGTTTCAACCGACGCCCACCGATAGGCTCCGCGATCTTTGTCCTCTTCCAACACAAACTCGCCGCGCTCGCGATTGTAGAAATTCCGCATCGTCGGGTACTGCTTCTGAATCTGCTCGAAGAAATGCAGAACGGTCTCGCGACTCTGCGGCAGATCCATCTCGGTATTCAGATTCAGATTGCAGTACCAGTCGTCGCACACAGAGTTGTATTTCATCCAGGACGCTCCCGACGAGATTGGGTGGGCCAGCTACGAGAAACTTGCCCACGGCTGGCAACAGTATAAGATGGCCCCACAAAATTGTCATGGCCGCGGCAATCATCAGTCGGATCAGTCGGATCAGTCCCATCAGTCGAGGAGTAAGTCATGAACGAAAATCCTGCCGTCGTATTCGACACTGAGTTGGGCTGGATGTGTGCTACTTGGCGATCCGGATTGTTGCGGGAGCTGACGTTTGGCCACTCGTCACCGAGCGAAGCCGTACGGTCGATGCGATTGGACACCGTGATCCCGACTGAGCCAAACGGGACGTTGCGCCGATTTGTGCGTCGCCTGCAGAATTTTGTCTGCCACGCCGGCGACGATTTCTTAGACATCGAACTTGATCTGACCGAGCACACACCGTTTCAGCGCAAAGTCGTCGAACGGTGTCGAGCGATTGCGATTGGCGAGACATTGACCTACGCGGAATTGGCCCGGTTGGCTGGTCATCCGGGTGCCGCCAGGGCGGCCGGGCACGTTATGGCTACGAATCGATTTCCACTGATCGTGCCTTGCCACCGAGTCGTCGGCTCGGGTGGTTCGCTCGGAGGCTACTCAGCACCCGATGGATTGCAGATGAAGCGACGATTGTTAGCACTCGAAAAACCGTCCCGAGTCGGCCAGGCGGTTGGGTAATCGCGCTGCGGTTTTCGACGCGACACGGTATTTGACGCGACACGGCATTCGAACAGTTGGTCAAGCACCGCTGATGGGTGTTTCCTCCGCAGCCAACGGCTTGCCGATGCGCACCGTCATGCTGTGGCCGTCCTCGAAGCCAAACTCTGCTTCGTCCTGTCGGATGCTCTTCACGACGGCGTTGATACTTCCCACCGAAATCTTGTCCCCCTCTTCAAACCGCAGGATCTTCCCTTCTGTGCGAACCGTTACCCAAATCTGCCACTTGCCGTTGGTCTGCAAGATGGCGGAGATAGCGGAATGATGGGCTGGGTCGAAATCTAGTTTTTTCGGTTTCTCGGCGACGGGAGGAGGGGCCTCCTCGACCGCGATTTTCACTTTCTCGATCGCACTCTTGGCGGGCAGTCCGTCGTCAGTAACCCGAACCGCAATCTCATATTGGCCGATCTTGTCCGGGGTCCAACGGAATTCACCGGTCTTGGAGTCGAGTTTCGCTCCGTCGGGCGCCTCCCCATCGAAACTGTACGACAACTTGTCGAGCGGATCGTTGTCGGAACCTTTCACGGTAAAGGACAGAGAACGTTTGGGGTTTCCGCGTTGCGAACCTGGTGATGCGATTTTTGGAGGATTATTCGCCGGGGAGAACATATTGCGCCCCACGATGGGATCCACGTAAGACTCGATGCTCTGACCGGCGATTCGGAGGGAAGGAGGCGGTGTTAATTCCTTGGGATTAGGAGCGTTCTTCAGCGACAGCGCCTCGACCGTGATGCTGACATTCAGGTGTTTTTTTCCCGCCACAGGTTTGAGGTTTAAGCGACTGATCCGGTGCAAGTACCCGATTTTGTAGAATTGATATAGGAAGTTCGTCACCTGTTTCAAATCGGCCTGTCCATCGATCAAGAACGAGTGCTGA
>CAZFLF010000925.1:0-3539 GCA_964519825.1 uncultured Pirellulaceae bacterium
GCACGGTCCGGGTATTCGGCCTCGACCCGGTCCAGAACCCCGTCGGCGTGCTGGGCCGGATCGGTTATCTGTCGGAAGACCGTGACCTGCCCAATTGGATGCGAGTCGGTGAACTGATGCGCTACACGCAAGCGTTTTTCCCGACTTGGGATGAAGCCTATGCCGAAGAACTGCGGCAGGCGTTTGATCTCGACGCCAAGGCGAAAATCAAGACCTTATCGCGGGGTCAGCGGGCACGTGCGGGACTTCTCGTGGCTCTGGCCCATCGCCCAGAGTTACTCGTCTTGGACGAACCCTCGTCCGGCCTCGATCCGGTCGTGCGTCGGGACATTCTTGGAGCCATCATCCGCACCATCGCCGACGAGGGGCGAACGGTCCTATTCTCCTCGCACCTGTTGGACGAAGTTGAGCGGGTCGCCGATCGCGTGGCGATCATCCACCAAGGGCGCATCCTGCTCACGGCATCCGTGGATCAACTCAAAGAAACCCACCGCCGAGTGACGTTGCGATTCGGACAGACATTCGACCAGCCACCCGCGCTGATTGGAACATTGTCATGCGCAGGTCACGGGGCCGAGTGGACGTACATCTGCAGCGGAGAAGGGGAGCAGGTGCGACGGGCGGCCGAATCAATCGGCGCTACCGTTGTGGATGACGCCGCGTTAACGCTCGACGAAATTTTCGTGTCGCGGGTGATTGGCTAATTGCCAAAGATTTCTTACCAGGAGCAACAGCATGCGATCCATTCCCTTGGCGATGACGTGGGAGTTGCTGAACCACAGGCCCTGGACTCTGATCGCCGGCGTGCTTGGCGCGAACCTCATGCCGGTGCTTGTTCTCACCGCGCTGCGGCAGGAAGGGGGAATCGAGCCCGCAGATTCGAGCATGATCATCATGCACGTAGTGCTGACGCAAATGAACCTGTTCATTTTCGGTGCGGCCGTATTCTCGGCCCAAGGCAACCCTTCGAGACTGTATGCCTGGCCGCTATCGACCTCGACCATCGTGACGTGGCATCTGTTTCTGACCATGATAATCATCGCGATCGAGTCGCTCATCAGCACGGCGTTGCTGAACTCCGTATTCCATCTGGGTTGGCCGCTCTGGGGACCCGCCATGTTCGTGGCCGTAGGGGTGGCAGCAGTTCAGTCGGTCTTCTGGCTGATGGAAAAATCAGCCTGGCTCGCCGTTGGGGTCGCCTTGGTGGGAGGAGTTTTGGGTATCTGGTTCAAGTCGCGGTACGGGGCGCCCCTTTCTCCACCCCAGCACTATTGGCTACAGCTTAACCCGAGCGAAGTCGCAACCATGTTGATCGTTGCAGGGCTCGCTTATGGAACTGCGATTGCAGCAGTCGCCCGCAACCGGCGTAGCGAACCGCCGGTTTCGCTGGGGATCGTCACCTGGCTGGATACCATGCTCAATTTGGCGCCCGAAATTGGTCCTTCGTTCCGCACTCCGGCTCAGGCCCAGTTTTGGTTTGAATGGCAACGGAAGGGATGGGTGATGCCCGCAGGCGTCGTGTTCGGCATCCTCATGGGCTGTTGTACATGGCTGATTTTCAGCCGTGATCCGGAGATGTTGTTTGTCGCGTTCATCGTGGGTGGTGGACTGTTATCGGTGCTGGGACTGATCGGCGGACTGATGATGGGCAACTCCGGACCCAATGATGCGAATTATGATATCGGGCCATTTCTCGCCACCCGCCCGATGACCACTCCCGAACTGGCGCGAACGCTCCTCAAGGTCGCGGCCCGGAGTGTGCTCCTCGCCTGGTTCATTTGGGCCACGGCGTTCTTAGCGGTGTACTTGATCCTTCTGGCAATCGGCTTTAGCCCCGGACCTGAGTTCTCGGACTCTCTCCGCTGGTGGTATTTTCCCGTGACGCTAGTGGGTGCCTGGATGGCCGTCGCACTGGTGGCTTCGATCGGTTTGACCGGACGATCGGAACTGTTCACAAAACTGCTGGCAGCTTTTCTCGTACTGTCGATAAGCCTCTCGCTGTTGTTCAGGTTTGTGCTATCGGATCAAGCACAGGAGCAATTCATTTACGGCGCCACAACCGTCAGTGGAGTGGTGTTCCTGTTGGCCACCACCTGGTTGTTCGTAGCGGCTCATCGTCGCCTGCTAATTGGCTGGCCCACGGCCTACGTCGCAGCCAGCATGTGGGGGGCGCTCTGCGCGTTAGTTGCAATGGCCTGGGTACGACACCCCGCGGAGTCGCTGCCGATTTACATATTGTTCGTCGGTCTCGCAGCTTTGGCCGTGGCTCCCTTGGCCGCAGCTCCGCTTGCCCTAGCGTGGAACCGACATCGGTGACAGCTTCCGCGATGTTATTGCTTGGCTGGCGATTTCGGCGGGCCAATGCAGTACAGGAACTTGTTCGATCGCGAGTAGATCTTCCCGCCGAAGGGCACTAGCGATGCGCGAAATAACTCGTCCGGAGTGCCGTCCAGCGAGTTTCGACCGACGATTTTTAACGTCGGACCGGGCTCGATGACGACCGTCTCGCCCGCTTCGTTCTGATGGAACACCAGTCCAGAAAACGCAATGGGCGAACTGCTGAACTGCTCATTCAGCCGTACAGTCAGCCGCTCGAGCCACTGTTGCTTGCCAGTCTCCGCGTGATAACACGTGGCGATGCCACTCCGAGTCGACACGATGACATACTCTCCAACCACAATCGGTGACGGCAGGTCCCGGCCCCCTCGCCGCGGCGCGGACCAGACCACTTGTGGCTGAGACGAGGTATCGCCAGGCCGGAGCGCATACATGTCGCCGGCCAGTCCGCACACGACATACAGCAGCCCAGCACCAAGCGTGACGGTGGGTTCACCGCGACCCTTTGAGTTCTCGGTAAACCACAGTTCCGTGCCGTTGGTGGGATCGTACGCCGTGACACCAGCGTGGCCATTGAGCACGAGTTCGTCGCGACCGCCGCGCCGCAACAGAATCGGCGTGCTCCAGCCACGATTGTCCGGCCGCTTCTTCCGCCAAGCGCTTTTACCCGTTTTCCGATCGAAGGCTTCGATGAACGCATCCTTGTCGCTGTCCCCATTTTGGATCACGAGATCCCCGACGATGACCGGGCATGCGGCGGTACCCCAATCGCTTTCAAACGAACCGAGATCCCTTGACCACAGATGCTTGCCGTCGACGGTGTAGGCATGGAGCCCACCCTTGCCGAAAAATGCCACCACGACTTCGCCGTCCGTCGCACACGTCGCGGATGCCCAGCCATTCAACGGGTGAGATTTCTCCGGATCACCGGTCCAGGCAGTCTGTTCCCACAAGACTCGGCCGTCGCGAACACTGACACAGAACACAACCCGCTGCTTCCCATCCTCGTGCGCGGTGGTCAGGAACATGCGATCGCCCCAGATCGTGGGGGACGACTGTCCATCCCCTTTCAGCGGCGTCTTCCAGACAACCGACGACTTGTCCCATCGAGTCGGCAGGTCAGTCTCGGCAGTATGCCCATCGCCCAGCGGGCCTCGCCAGCGGGGCCAATTCGAGTCGGCAGCGAAAACCCCGGACCATGC
>CAZFLF010000926.1:0-3538 GCA_964519825.1 uncultured Pirellulaceae bacterium
TACCGCGCAGCGAACTAACTCCGGGCGTCGCAGTCTCGATCGCTACGGGCGGCATGATTCCACGCGGCGCCGACTCGGTCGTGATGATTGAACACGCCGATACCGAAGGAAACACGCTTTACGTGCGGCGGGCCGTTACTGCTGGGGCCAACGTGACATTCGCGGGTACCGACATCGCCATCGGCGAAGTCGTCCTGCGCCGCGGGGAACTGCTCACCAGTCGCGAAACCGGCGTGCTGGCGGCCATCGGCTTGGATCGAGTCACGGTTTGGCGCAAGCCCCTTGTCGGCGTGATATCCACGGGGGACGAGATTATCGCGCCGGGCCAACCGATGCGGCCGGGATATGTGTTCGATTCGAACGCCCGCATCCTCGCCGATGCCGTGCGCGAGGCGGGAGGCGAACCGATGGAATTGGGCATCTTGCCCGACGACGTGAATCAACTGCGCGAGGCCCTGCGACACGCCGTGCAAATCGCCGATGTCGTGCTCCTTTCCGGCGGCACAAGTAAGGGTGAGGGAGATCTGTCCTACCGTGTCGTTAGCGAGTTGCAGGATCCGGGAATCGTGGCGCATGGCGTGGCGCTCAAGCCCGGCAAGCCGATCTGTCTTGCCGCTACGAATGGGAAGCCGGTCGTAATTCTGCCCGGTTTTCCCACATCCGCAATCTTCACGTTTCATGAATTCGTCGCACCAGTTATCCGGCGATTGGCCGGGCAACCGGAAAGCCGCCAGCAGATCGTGCCGGCTCGTTTGGCGGTCAAAGTCAATTCGGAAATCGGACGCACCGAATACTTGCTGGTGGGGTTAGTCGAGTCAGATCGGAGTCTAGTCGAACAATCCGATGGCAAGTCGGCGTCGGTTGGATCGCCACTCATCGCCTATCCGATGGGTAAAGGTTCCGGTTCCGTCACGACCTTCAGTCGCGCAGATGGATTCGTCACCATTGGTCGGCACGAAGAGATTGTCGAGGCCGGATCACTGGTTGACGTGCGATTACTGGGGCGCGACTGGCGAGTCGCCGACCTGGTGGTAATTGGCAGTCACTGTGTGGGGTTGGACTACCTGCTTTCCGCGTTGCAAGAGCGGGGCTGCCATACCAAGTTTCTGGCCGTTGGATCGACCGCCGGCTTGGCGGCAGTTCGGCGTGGCGAATGCGATCTCGCCGGCGTGCATCTCCTCGAACCAAGTACCGGTGAATACAACCGGCCGTTTCTCTCGGACGACATGGAGCTGATTCGTGGCTATGGGCGGCGGCAAGGAATTGTGTATCGGACTGGCGATGGGCGATTTGAAGGTCGCACGGCCGATCAGGCGATCGAAACCGTGAAGAACGACCCGCATTGCCTGATGGTCAATCGACATCAAGGGAGCGGCACGCGCGTCCTGATCGACCAACTGTTGTCCGGTGTAAAGCCGCGCGGTTACGCCGTGCAACCGCGCAGCCACAATGCGGTCGCCGCCGCGGTGGCCCAGGGACGAGCCGACTGGGGCGTTGCCATCAAGATTGTCGCGGATCAGGCCGGGCTTGGCTTTTTGCCGCTCTGCGACGAGCAGTTCGATTTCGTAGCGCCACGCGCTCGTCTGGCACGTCCGGCATTGCAGGCGTTCTGCACCCTGCTCAACGAACCAGCTATTCGTGCAGAGTTAGTTCGGCTCGGTTTTTCCTGACCCACTCAGTTTTCCTGACCGACAGAGCAATTATCGGTCAGTTCCGACGTCGACCGAATCTAGACCGCTGCTGCGGCGCCGGCATCTCCTCGGTCATTTGCTCGGACTCCAAGTCACGACGCAAGAACGCGAGCACCTCAGGAAAGAACTCCCGAAACTTGGCGGTGTTTTTCTCGTCCGATCCGCCACCCAAAGTGATGCCGAATGCTTCGGCGTATGCTTCCTGGCGACCGGCATCGGAATCCTGGAGATAGTACGCAAGCTCCTGCGCGGTTTCCGGCGACATTCTCCCCACATCGGTCATGTAGGCTGCCCGGAACTCGTCGGACGCGGAACGAAAACCGCTAACGTTTCCGGTTGCCATGTCAAAGGCATGTCCCATTTCATGTCGCAGGACTCCCGCGACACGCGCCGTCGGGACGACCTGCCCCCGGCTATTCCGACGCTTCTCCGCCAAGACCAGCAGTCTTTCTGTTGGGAGGTGAATGGCGTCGGTGTTCTGCCACGTCGCATCGGCTGGCCATCCGCGCGGACGGTCGTTGACTAACTCCGGTTGGGCATCGACGACGAATTCCGCCAATCGGACTCGCCAGCCCCCCGTCTCAATCGCCTGCCACACGTGTTCTGGAATCGTCTGGATCGCGTCCGATGTTTGTTGGCTAAACGAATCGCTGACGGGAGTCAACGTCGAGAAACGCATCGATGCCAGCGCCACCGATCCGTCCTCCGGTTCCGCGGCAACGATTGGATGAGACCAGGCCAATAGGACCCACAGCGCCAGGTTTGCCGGATTGTGCGACATATATCACCTGTTTCGTCACAGCCGATCGTTCTCATGTTGATTCAGTGAGGAGGCCGTGACAACCCGTAAAATCGGTCAACTCTGACCTAGGGAGGCAGGGCCGCTGCCAAATAGGGATATACCCGTTTGCCAACTGGCCCGCTGCCGTTGGTCGCAGGTTTACGCGCGGGATAACAGCCAACTCATCGATGCCTGACCTATAGATTTAGAGGGGAATCCGGCTCGCGTCCGCAGTTGGCTTCCGGCGATGCGTGCGGCCGCCGTTGCAGAGTACACCTGGATAAAGTCGGCCCAGAGCTTTCCAGTTCATCATGACGATACCGTCCCTACAACCGACATTTTCGACCGCCGAATTCGGCCCTGTCGTCGGACTCGGCGCTGGCCTGTCAGACGGCGGTTCGCGACCAGCGACCGTGCGTGTGTTGCATGTGATCAACGGAGAACACTATTCGGGCGCGGAGCGTGTGCAGGACCTCTTGGCGGCTCGGCTTCCGGACTCGGGATTTGAGGTCGGCTTCGTCTGTGTCAAGCTAGGAAAGTTCCCGCAGATGCGGCAGTACCGAGCGGGACAGTTATTCGAAATACCGATGCGAGCGAAGTTCGATTGGCGAGTCGTGCAACAGGTGACCCGCATTGTGCGAGAGGAAGGGTATTCCTTGATCCACGCCCACACGCCGCGCAGTGCGATTGTAGCGCGTGTCGCGGCGGCGTTGATGGGGGTGCCGATGGTCTATCATGTCCACAGCCCAACGTCCCGTGACACGACTGACCTGCTACGCAACTTGCTCAATCACTGGACCGAACGGTTAAGCTTGGTGCGGGTTGCCGCATTGGTGACTGTATCGGCCAGTCTGCGACAGCATATGCTCGATCAGGGATATCCAGCGAACCGCATATTTACTGTGCCCAACGGAGTCCCGGCGCCGGTGATGCAACGGGCCGCGGTTCCCCCCAGCGGCATCTGGACGCTGGGGATGACAGCGCTGTTTCGACCGCGCAAGGGATTGGAGGTATTGCTCGAAGCATTGGCGATCCTCCACCGCGAAAAGCTTCCCGTCCGGCTCCA
>CAZFLF010000927.1:0-3536 GCA_964519825.1 uncultured Pirellulaceae bacterium
TCACCACCGTCATGACCATGACCTGTGGGACGATATTCCTGATGTGGCTTGGCGAGCAAATTGACGAGTTTGGAATCGGTAATGGAATCAGCTTGCTAATTATGGCAGGCATTCTCGCGCGGATGCCCTACGCGATGTTCGAGCTCGGACAGAATTTTTCACTGGAGCTGAAGGGTTTCTTTCAGGCCGAAAAAGGGATTGAGACCCTGCTGGTCCTGGTAGCATTGTTCATCTGCATTGTGTTCGCGGTCGTATTCATCACGCTGGGCCAGCGGCGGATTCCGACTCAAAGTGCCAAGCACGTACGTGGACGGCGCGTGTACGGCGGCACACGCCAGTATCTGCCGCTGCGGATTAATCAATCGGGTGTGATGCCGATTATCTTTGCCAGCAGCTTACTCATGATTCCAGCGATGCTGTTCAACATGCTGAGCCAATTCGAACTCGGCAGTTCCAATTGGAAGATCTTTACCACTCTGGGATCGATGTTCGGTAGCGGCAGTTCATTTGTTTACAACTTGTGTTACGTTGCGCTGATCTATTTTTTCTGTTACTTCTGGACCGCGATCACTTTTAATCCGAAAGAGATGTCCGAAAACCTCAAGGACTATGGGACTTTTATTCCCGGATATCGGCCTGGCAAACGGACTGCGGACTATTTAGAGAAGGTTATGGTTCGCATCACGTACGTCGGAGCCGGCTTCCTGGCGTTGGTGGCCATTGTGCCGACCCTGGTGTCCACGGCGTTGGACGTGAGTTATTCGGTGGCGAGTTTTTACGGTGGAACCGGACTGTTAATTGCGGTGAGTGTGGCATTTGATCTGGTTCAGAAGATCGACAGCCATTTGGTAATGCGGAATTATCGAGGATTGTTGGAATAGTAACTGGCTTGTAGCCGGCGTAGCCCCCCCTACGAATTCGTGATGCGTCGGCTTCGAATTCCTGGGATCCGTTCCGAGGCAGCCATGTTTATGATGTTGATTGGTCCGCCAGGTTCCGGAAAGGGAACGCAGTCCGAGCGGCTCGTCGAATACTTAGGGATTCCGCACTTGTCGACGGGCATGATTTTACGGGTTGCGAAGCAGGAAGGCACTCCGGTTGCCCGTCAGATTGCCGAGTGCATCGACCGAGGAAAACTGGTTGACGATGAATTGATCATGCAGTTTGTTGAGCATCGGCTAGGAGAGCCCGATTGCCAGAACGGTTGCTTGTTCGACGGAGTCCCGCGGACCCTCAATCAAGCTCGACAGTTGGACGAACTATTGCATCGGCGCGGTGTGGCCATGGCGGACGTCATCGTGTTGAGCGTCCCCCGCGCGGAATTGGTACGGCGACTGACCGGCCGGTCGGGCATTGAGGGGCGCGCTGACGATACGCCGGAAACGATCAACCTGCGAATGGAAGTCTACGACAAGCAAACGGCTCCGCTCTTGGAACTTTATCGATCAAAGGGGTTATTGCGAACGATTGACGCCGTCGGATCTCCGGACGAGGTTTTCCGTCGGATTCAAGCCTCCCTGCAGCATCGCCGGACGGCCTGAGGCCAGGGGCCTGTCAACAGTCCGGTTGGTCGTGCAAATGCCACTGGCTGGGGGTGGCAGCCGCTGAGACGAGCTGAATTGGGCTGACGTGTTGCCGCGAATTTCGTCGGCAGCTGAAAGCCCAAGTGACAAAAACGTCAACCCCTCCCTTGAACAAACACACCTGGTCGAATTATATTTTCACGCTTTCCCTTTCTTGGGTTGAGATCGATTTATGAAAGTTCGTGCCAGCGTTAAACGCATTTGCGAACACTGCAAGATTGTGCGCCGCAAGGGGCGCGTCTATGTGGTCTGTTCCAACCCGCGCCACAAGCAGAGGCAGGGGTGATTCCGGGCCTGGGTATCGTATTTCCGCGGTAGAGCGAAAAGAGATGAATTATGCCTCGTTTGTTGGGTGTAGATATTCCGAATGACAAGCCGACCGTGATCTCGCTGACTTATCTGTACGGGGTCGGTCCCAAGGTTGCGCGCGATCTATGCCACAAAGCGGGTGTGGATCCGCAGAAACATGCGCGCGAATTGGCGGAGGACGAAGTCGGCCGGCTGGCGGCGCTGCTGGAGCGTGATTATGTCGTGGAAGGACCATTGCGTCGTCAGATTCAACAAAACATTAGCCGTTTGAAAGACATCAAGTCATATCGCGGGCTTCGCCACCGGTTGTCGCTGCCGGTGCGGGGTCAGCGCACGCGAACCAACGCTCGAACACGCAAGGGCCCGCGGAAGACCGTGGCTGGCAAGAAGGGCGTCAAGGATCTGCGCTAATAACGATTTGCGATAATTTAGCGACAGTAGTTCCAATCGCGGGGGCTCCAATCGCGGGTATTCCGCAAAAGGTGTAGTGAACGTGTCCAAAGATAAGAAGACGACCACGACGAAGAAAAAATTGCGGCGCAACGTCACGGTGGCGTTGGCGCATGTCAAAGCGACCTTCAACAATACGACGGTGACCATTACGGATACCAAGGGCGATACGCTGTGCTGGGCGAGCGCTGGTACCTGTGGCTTCAAAGGGAGCCGTAAGAGCACTCCGTTCGCCGGCCAATGTGCCGCCCAGCAGGCGGCTGAGAAGGCGGCTAAGTTCGGAGTGAAAGAATTGGAAGTGCGGGTCAAAGGCCCTGGTTCAGGTCGCGAAAGCGCGATTACCGCTCTGCAATCCGCTGGGATGACGGTCAAATTGATCGAAGATGTGACGCCGATTCCGCACAACGGTTGCCGTCCCCGCAAGCGGCGTCGCGTGTGAGTCGCAATTACTTTCTACGATCCAGATAAGTATCCAGATAGAGTGATTTGGTTACGGAGACAAACGATGCATATTCGTTGGCGCGGGTTGGAATTGCCGAGTTCAGTGGTCTGCAACCAGCAGACGTTGAGTTCGACCTATGGACGGTTTGTGGCGGAGCCGTTTGAACGCGGATTCGGATCCACAATTGGTAATAGTTTACGCCGTGTATTGCTCTCGAGCCTGGAAGGCAGTGCCGTCACGCAGATCAAAATCCGCGGTGCACAACACGAATTCACCACCATCCCGGGTGTGCTGGAAGACGTCACGGACATCGTACTTAACGTCAAAGCCCTGGTTGTAAAGAATCATTCCGATTCGACGCGCGTGATCACGGTCGAGAAGAATGAAGCTGGCGTCGTGCGCGGCAGCGACGTGCAAACCGATGCGGATGTTGAAATCATCAACAAAGACCATGTACTTGCCACATTGACCGACAATGTTCCGTTCATGATGGAGATGGTAGTCGAGAACGGACGGGGATACGTTCCGTCAAGCGAACATAGTGCCGGTGAACATGAGATTGGCATTATTCCGATTGACGCTGTTTACAGCCCGGTGACGCGTGTCCGATATGAAGTGGAAGAAACTCGCGTCGGACAGAAGACGAATTACGATCGCTTGAATCTGGAAATCTGGACGAACGGCTCGATACATCCGGAAATGGCCTTGGTTGAAGCAGCCAAGATTCTTCGAAAGCATCTCAATCCGTTTAC
>CAZFLF010000928.1:0-3534 GCA_964519825.1 uncultured Pirellulaceae bacterium
TGAATGGGCTCGTGGAAGTTTTCCAGAGTGAACGCCAGCGAATGAAAAAAACCGTTGTCGGCCTTGGTACGCCACTTGCCGATAAAATTGTGTGGCAAGTGACAGTCATTGCAAACGGCCACATGCTGATGGCTGGAATTCTGCCAAGAGTCGAAGTGATCTTGCATGACATGGCAGTTGACACAAGTCTGGGGGTCATTGCTCAGGTAACTGGCCCCTTGGCCGTAGCCGAAGGTAAACACTCCGACGCCCGCCAGCACGCCCAGCAAAACAGCGAAAACTATTGGCACAACACCGATTGTCGTGAACAGGCTTAGTAGTCGCTTTCGCACGGTAATCGCGGCGCCTATTTACCGATGGGCGGTAGGTCACAGACTATCGTCCGTAGCTCAACGCCATTTGGCAATCGGGACTTTATAACCCCGCATCGTTGCGGGACAGACAGGGCTTGATTTTATTCTTTGAAGTATATCAATTGCTTATGTCGTGCGGAGCGGCACCGCCGAGTGAACGTGCAACTCATCAGCCAACTGAGAAACTGCTAACGGACAGTGGTCCATGAACGAAGAACCGACCACCCGGCTATCGGACCTGAAAGCCGCTCACACTCCGGCGGCGGTTCGGGAAAGGCTTCAGTCCGGTCCCCGCCACAGCTATTTGCGAGACGTTGTGTATGGAGCCATTGATGGAGCAGTGACGACCCTTGCCGTCGTTTCAGGGGTTGCCGGGGCGCAACTTTCCACAAGCATCGTGATCGTGCTCGGCGTGGCGAACCTCATTGCAGACGGTTTTAGTATGGCGGCGAGTAACTATTTGGGGACACGGGCCGAGGAACAGTTGCGACAACGCGCGCACCGGCAAGAGGAGCGAGAAATTGAAAGTTACCCTGAGGGGGAGCGGGAGGAGATCCGTCAGATCGTCACGAGCAAGGGATTTGAGGGCGCCGAGCTCGAACGGGCAGTCGAGATCATCACTTCCGACCGCAAGCGGTGGATCGAAATGATGCTCACCGAAGAATTGGGGTTCGCGCTGAATGGCCCGTCGCCTCTGCGCGCCGCAGCGGCGACTTTTGTTGCGTTCGTGGTCGTGGGCTCCATGCCCTTGCTGCCGTTCATTCTACACTTCATTACTCCGAACGCCGTAGGGAACCCATTCCTCTGGAGCGCACTTTTGACGGCGGGTGCATTCTTTTGTGTCGGGGCTGCGAAATCGCGGTTTGTCGAACAGAGTTGGCACTGGGCTGGTTTAGAAACCTTACTGGTCGGAGGCGCCGCCGCAGTATTGGCTTACCTCATCGGAATACTGCTCGGCGGTCTGGCATGAGCAGGGAATTTACGATTCAATTCCGAGCTGTGCTGATCGTGTATTCTGTAAGCCGAATTTATGGGCAAATGTGGGGCAACATTGGTCCTACAACCTCAACATTGATACAAAGTCATAGTGTCACATTTAGACCTGAAACGACGCGATTTATAGGTGATCAACACAAGCACAACATTGCCCCAAGACACGCGCAGCGGTAGAAACAACTTCGAGTCCTACCGGGGAGCTTTTCTCTAGTTTTGAAAAGGCGCGGTCGCGCGGTTCTTGTGAAACTGGGCGTTTTTGGCGTGCTTATTGAGAGCACATTCGCCGACCGGCTACTAGCGTAGCCATCATATGCCGATTCGCCATAAGCACGATTCTGATCGAAGGAACAAAACGTTATCGGACGCCGCCGCTGAGGCCAGTGTGCGTTCTTCAAGATCGTTGGTCGCCAATAGTTTGAAGGTTTTGCCTGTGGCCAGAACTTTTGTAATACCTTCTTCGCTTTGAAAATACACACGCCCCGCGGCAAGTATCGGAGACGCCGAGAAATTTCCACCCAAACGTTTCGACCAATGGACTTTGCCGGACTGAGCATTGAGACACGATGCTACTCCTGCATCGGAGACAAAAAACAACTCGTCTCCGGCGACTAGCACCGATGGTGTTAGGGGCGCGCCTTTTTCGTGCTTCCATTTGACGTGTGATTCGGTGACTTCACCACGGGCACCCTTTGGATCGATTGCCAAGAGTATCGGCTTTTCGAAACCGGAAACGACGAACAGCAGCCCGTTTGCGAATACCGGACGCGGAACAACGGAATATCCTTCGCCGTAGCTTACTCGCCAAATCTCCCGTCCGTCCTCTGGATTGTAAGCGCCAACAAAGCCGCTGGCGGGACTGATGATCTGTTGCGCACCATCTAGCTCGATGACGATTGGTGTACTGAATGAGAATGTCTTAGCGGCCGAAGTGTTGCGATTTGTCTTCCAACGTACTTCGCCGCTGAGTCGGTCGAGCGTTACCAGAAAAGGCTCCTGTTCCGCATCACAGTTGAATACAAGCAGGTCGTCGACCAAAACTGGCGAACCGGCGTTTCCATGCCGAGGCAGGTATTTGAGAGCCGTTTGGGTCCATTTAATATGGCCGTTCAGATCGAGCGCTGCGGTGCCCATATGGCCAAAGTGAACGTAAAGCCGATCTCCGTCTATGATAGGAGTGGGACTGGCGAGGCTGTTCTTGATATGGACCTCCTTGACGGCACTTGGCTCCGGCCGAAATACTTCGACGTTCCACGCGACTTCACCGTTTGCTGCGTACAAGCACAAAGCGCGCAATGAAACGCCGCCAGTGTCATCGGAAACAGCGGTCGTGAGATATAACCTACCCTGCGACAACACGGGCGAAGACCAGCCGGTTCCGGGAATTGCCTGCTTCCAAACCACATGGTCTGTTGCGCTCCACTTCAGCGGCGCATCGGTCGCGAGCGAGACTCCGTCACCACTTGGACCGCGAAACTGTGGCCAATCAAGCGCTAATGACGGATCATACGCCGCAAACAGAATCGCAACGGTGCAAATTACCACCGTGACACTTGCCCTTAACCTACGTCTCAACATCGCAAATGCACTTTCGCTAAAACTGGGGAAGTGGTGCGAAACATAGAACAGATGTATTTATTGGGGTGCCATGTCTTGCCTTGATAACAGCGCTCGCAAAACGGAGCGGCCGACGAAATACATGCCGCCAATGACGACAACCAGCAAAATTAATCCTAGCACGGGAACGACAAGCGCCAGCGTGGAGAAACAAAGCCCCGCGACCAATTCAAACGTCGATACTGCAAAGTTTGCGACGCCGCCGGAGGATGCCGTGGAGGCGACTCGGGTGACCACCGTGCCGCCTTGGACGATTCCGGCCGCGCCGCCGCCGGCGATGACCGCGAGCGACCAGTGGAGAAAAGGATCGAGGTCCGTTACGGATGCGGCGAACAGGATTACACCGGCAATCATTCCCACTGGGGTGGCGATCGTATCGAGCAGGTTATCGAGCCACGGAACGTAGTAGGCCGCGACTTCGACGGTAGCTGCGACTGCAAATGCTCCCAATGCCGCCCAAGAGCCGATCCACTGAAACCCGTCGGCCAGCTCAAGATAACCGACATTGGCTGCCACGCTGCAAACAAGTAGCGGCACGAACACACGAAAGCCGCATGACGCGGCCAGCCCG
>CAZFLF010000929.1:0-3533 GCA_964519825.1 uncultured Pirellulaceae bacterium
TTTCGAGTTTGGTCAACGATCACGGTTCGGCATATGGAGCGAACGGAATTGCTCCCCATCTTGGGATCTTGGTCCGCAATCACAAGAAGTTGTCCGCCATTTGCTGTCTCCATTACCCGGTTTGCAATCCTGCGATCACCGTTTCGAGAAACTCACGAGCGCGGCGGGCGAGGGTGTCGATAGCGTCCGGATTGGTTGGGCGAGGTATGAGCGGCGCAAAGATGTTCTCACAACAGAGCGGCATGGCTCGGCCGGTGAAGGCGACCGGATGGAGTAACTTGTAATGGTCAATCTCACCGAGACCTGGGCCGCAGTCTTCGTCTCGCGGAAAGTTTCGGTGGTCTTTGATGCAGAAACTATGGATTTCGTCGGCACATCGTTGGATGTCCGGAATAGGGTCGACATCCAAATAATCCATCACGTTACCGGCGTCATAGTTCACCTTGACGCTGTCGTCTCCCACCTCGCGCGTGATCTCGGCACAGGCTGCTCCAGTACCAGTTTCGCCGCCGTGCTGTTTCACGACGATCCGTACGGCGTGGTCGCGGGCAATCGGGCCAAGTTGTTTGAACCGTTCCACCCATAGTTTGCGGTTGCCACCTTGAGTGTGTCCAAAGGTCAGTACCTGCGGGATGCCCGCGGCTGCCGCCTGCCGGATCCGGCTGGTCAACACCTCCACGGCCCCGTTCGCCTCGGGATAGATTTCGGAGAACATCATCACTGGCACGAGGCCCAGATCACGGCAGCGCTTGGCCAGTTCGTTGGCCTTCTCAGGTGCAGCGTCGGGGGCGATCACCGGAATCGACTTCCCGCCCGCCTCTTTATGTGTGGTGCCCCACGCAACGAATCGGTAACCAGCCGACTGGATTCCCGACAGCGCACGTTCCAGTGGGAACTGCGAGTAGGGAAGCGTCATGCACGCGATCTGGAAACTCGTCGGCTGGTTTTTCGCAGCGGATTCGTCGGCACATGGTTCTTGCCCTCCGAGCCTTTCGTCGCCACGCGTCACGTTGTTGGGCCAAGCCCCGCTGCCGGGCACCATTCCGGCCATACCCAGTGCGCCTAGTTGAAGGAATAATCGGCGCGCTTCATTCGTCGGTCGCATAGTGCATCTCCGCTGAGAGCGAGAGACGGGGGGACGGAGGGACGCGAGGACGGAGATAAAACTAAACGAACTTCGTGATTCCCGGCATCGGCACGGTCGGCGTCGCGATTGGACCCCATTCGTATTTTTCGGGTGTGAGGTCTTCCTGCGAGTTCATGGCCTGCTCCCAAGTGATCGACTGGCCGGTGTACGTTGCCATGCGACCCATGATGGCCAGCATCGTACTCTTTGCCATGTAATCGCCGTTGTTGATTGGCTTGCCGCCGCGGATGCTGGCAAACAGTTCGTCGTGTTCAGTCTGGTAGAAGTTGTCCTTGCCGTTACGGTCGCGATACCGCCACTCGGATTCAGCCGAAATCACCAGCTTCCCCTCGTGCAGCTCGGCGGTACCCTTGGCGCCCAGCGTATAAGCGGTGATGTCGTTCGCGCAACCAGGCTGCTGCCGGCAGTGACTAAAGAGCTTGGCGCCGCTGGCGTATTCATAGATGACGGCATGGTGATCGTAGATATTGCCGTATTCGGGCCCGGTGCGGACCTGCCGCCCACCGGTACCGACCGCACTTGCGGGATACTCGCCTTGCATCACCCAGGAACAGACATCGAGTAAATGCACGTGCTGCTCGACATTGAAGTCGCCGGAGAGCCAAGTGAAGTAATACCAGTTGCGCATTTGCCAGTGCATATCGGTCCAGTCGGGTTGACGGGGCTTGACCCAGATCGGACCGCGGAAGTCATTGGCTTGGAGCGTGTGAATTTTGCCGATCGCGCCGTCGTGCAGTCGCTGAATCGTTTCCGAAAAACCGCGCGAGTAGCGCAGGCACAAACCGGAGACAACGGACAGGTTTTTCTTGCGGGCCGCTTCGCAGGTATCTAACACTGAGCGAACTCCGGGTGCGTCGACGGCGACTGGCTTCTCGGCGAAAACATGCTTGCCCGCATCGACCGCCGCCCGCAGATGCAGTGGCCGGAAGTGCGGCGGCGCGCACAGCAGCACCACGTCCACACCCGATTCGATCACTTGCCGATACGCATCGAAACCGACAAAGCTGCGTTCTGGGGTGACGTCGATCTTGGAGGCGATCTCCTCGTCCTTCTTCAGGCTCTCCAAACTAAGTTCCAACCGGTCTTGAAATGCGTCCCCTAGGGCGACGAGCTTCACGTTCGCATCCGCTCGCAGCGCCTGCGACGCCGCTCCCGTGCCACGCCCTCCGCAGCCAATCAATCCAACTCGCAACACGTCGCTGCCAGCCGCATGAACCGTTCGCTCGAAGGCCACTTCTGCCGCCAGCGCAGCGCCGGCGAACGTGGCCGATGTCTGGAGAAAACTGCGGCGAGAGGAAACGTTGGCGTGCGGAGGCGTAGTCTTCATGGGGAACAGCTCCTATCAGACGAGCGGGATGGTGAGTTACCGATTGGGGGTAAGAGAGCAGACGCTTACTTCAAATCATTGAGTGGCTGGATGTCAAACTTCCGATCGAACAATTCGAAACCTTCCGACTGCAGCAGGATATTCCCTGCCGATGGGTAGACATCATAGCATTCGTTGACCAGTGGAATCGCGTAGTCGCCAGACGGCATTGTAGAATCCGCAGGCTTCTGCCGGTACTTTGACGTGCCAACAACTTCACGCCATTCACTGCCTAGCGAAAGGATCCAGGATGAGGACCGTTTTGACACTTTGCTTGTGGTTTGCCGCGACGGCGGTTTGGGGTGGTGACTTGGCGTCGGAGCGGCTGAACAACTGGCATCAATGGCGTGGACCGGAGGCCAACGGCGTCGCCCCACACGGCAATCCGCCGGTACGGTGGGACGAGAAGACCAATCTCCAATGGAAGATCGAGATTCCCGGACGAGGCAGTTCGACACCGATCATCTTCGACACTCCCTACGTGCCGTCGCCGCTGCTGTACGGCGACACGCTGTACTTCACCAAATCCAACAGCGCGATTCTCACCAGCCTAAACGCCACAACTGGCAAGCCGATCTATGAAGCCAAGCGATTACCGGACATCGATAATCTCTACGCGTCGCCGGTTGGTGCAGCGGATCGCGTGTATTTCGTAAGTCGCGATGGGACAACCGTGGTTCTCAAGCATGGCCCGAAGTTGGAATTCCTCGCCACAAACAAACTCGACGACGCAATCGACGCGTCACCGGCAATTGTCGGCAAACAACTGTTCCTGCGTGGGCGAAAGTATCTGTACTGCTTTGCTGATCGATAGCCATAAGGGCCTCCTAAATGTGGCGCTGTCTGACTTGCCTTTTATCTTTTACCCCCAATCTATAACCCGCTTCCCCCCCGTTTTCCCCAGATATCGGAGACTGTCAATTCGAGTTACTTGCCGTCTTTGTAGCGGGAGAGAGCGAAGTGAGGCGAAAGAATTGCTCTCGGTCGAAATGCGCGGGTTATAAATTGGGGGTAAAAAAT
>CAZFLF010000930.1:0-3527 GCA_964519825.1 uncultured Pirellulaceae bacterium
GCAGCGAGGTCGCGTGGCAGTGACGGCGCACAATACGTCACGGTGAATCGCCGAGAAAGTTCTCACGCGCTACGGTCCCGGTCGTGGCCAAGTCGGTTGGAAATGGTCGAGCGCCCGGTACTACCTGCTTGATCCACCTAGGCAGCAGATTCCAGACTTTCCACACATCCACGGCATCCGTCCAGAAGCATTGGATCGTGGGCAGGCTCACTGACACTGAATCGGACGTCACGCGATCATGTCACAAACCATTACGACATGGCAGCCGGAACTTTCCATCGGCTCCGACTGCCCCTCAAATTTCCACTTGTCCGCCGCGAATTGGACGACCTCCCTGCACTTCGCACGGGCTGAAAGTTCGACGACCACACGTGCCATCAGCTTATCACCGTCGAACTTTCGCCCGTGGCACTCATACCGAGGGGTCGCCCTCTAAGAAGATCTCCTGTGCCACCATGCCACCCACCAGACTTGTCCAACTAGTCATAGATCGGCAGCCTTTTTTCGAGGGGAACAACATGAAGTTTCAATCTGCAAAGAACTCCACCGTAATTGCAGCCGGCTTGGCGATTGCCTTGCAACTGGTCGTAGCAATCGGTCCGGTGAAGGCACAGACGCGAGAAATGAGCAAGGCGGACGTGGACCGACTCATGAAGGAGCTGTCCAACTGGGGTCGTTGGGGTAAGGACGATCAACTTGGAACGCTCAATCTGATCACGGCAGAAAAACGGATCCAGGCTGCGGCTTTAGTCAAATCGGGAATCTCTGTCTCGCTCGCGCGTAACGTCGAAAAGCAATCGGCGGCCGATAATCCGATGCCATTCCAGCACAAGATGTTGTCCACCGGAAAGGGAGACGGCGACCAGTGGGCAACCGATTCTTACGGTGTTTCCTATCACGGGATTGCACACACCCATATGGACGCGCTGTGCCATCTGGTTCACGAAGGGAAACTCTATAACGGATTTAGTCAGGAAGCGATCACCGAGGCCGGCGCCGATAAACTCAGCATCCACCACGTCAAGCACGGAATCTTCACGCGTGCCATCTTGATTGATGTACCTCGCCTGCGCGGCGTGAAGTACCTTGAACCTGGGACGCCCATTTATCCTGAAGATCTCGCTGCCTGGGAAAACCGTGCGGGGGTCAAGGTGGGCAGTGGCGATGTCCTCTTCATCCGCACGGGCAAATGGGCGCGACGCGACGAATTGGGGGCCTGGGATATCTCGAAGGAGGGCTTGGCAGGACTTCACGCCTCGTGCGCCAAATGGCTGCGGGACCGAGACGTCGCTATGTTGGGCAGCGATGCCGCCAGCGACGTGATGCCATCGCGAGTGACCGACGTTGCCCAACCGGTACATCTCCTGACGCTCAATGCGATGGGAATGCCGATCTTCGACAACTGCGACCTGGAGGAATTGGCGAAACAATCCGAGCGGCTCAATCGCTGGGAGTTCCTGGTCACCGCGGCACCGCTGCCGGTTGAAGGAGGAACCGGATCGCCGCTGAATCCAATTGCAACTTTCTGAGACTTTGTTGCGGATGGTAAAGTTCGAATTAATTACCAACCTGCTTACAATGGCAAATTGCGCACACTGATCGCTCGAAACATGACCGACAGAATTTTTTTATCGCTCTCGATGATTCTCGCAACGGCGGGTGCGCTGACGCACCTTCTGCTGAGGATCGCGAACAGCCAGGAAATTCCCGCGGCGTCCGGTTCCACGGTAGCCGTGGCCGCCGCAGAGGAATCTGCCTTCAAAGAGCGTGTCCAGCCTCTGCTGACAAAATTCTGCCTGCGTTGCCACAACGCTGACAACATGGAGTCGGGTATTCGAGTCGATCAACTGACCGCCTCGCTGGAGGACAGGCAGTTCTCTCTCTGGAAGGGCATCTTGAAGCAAGTGGCGGACGGAGTCATGCCGCCGGCTGACGAACCGCAGCCCACGCCCGAGCAGCGCAAGTCACTCACCGACTGGATTACGCAGGCCATGACTTCGTTCCGATCTCGCCCTTCGCCAAGGAATGGTTCGGTGCGGCGGCTCACGGTGTCGCAGTACCGGAACACGCTCAGGGACCTCTTGGCGCTGGAAGAGGATCTCACGGACGTGCTGCCTCCGGACGGCATTTCCAAGGACGGGTTTGCCAACAACGGTCAGACGATGGTGTTGTCTCCGTTGCAGGTTGAGGCCTACTTCGACATCGCCGAGAAGGCGCTTGACCTGTGCATCGTGGACGAGAGCACGAAGCCTGTGATTCAAAACTTTCGCATGGAACTAGGAGCTTCGATCAATCCGCAGCCGTGTCCCGACAATCTGATTTTGGGAGCCAACAATGCTCTGCTCAACAACCCCGACTTCGTGGTCACCGAGCTGAAACCCTCGAAGCCATTCGAATACCAGCCGTTCGCCATGCGGACCGCGCACGAGTTCATCGAAGGCTATGCCGGCAACGATACGGTGCGCGGCTGGAGGAAGTTCGACAGCATCTATCACTCGGTCTTCGCCTGTGTGCGCGGGACGCCCGGCTATCCAAAAGGGGAAGCGTACCAGGTCGTGGCGAGTGGTTTGCTGTTGCGGCCGGCGATCCCCAGTCCCGAGATCTTCGGTCAATCGAACACCTATGGGCCAATGGCGAACTTCAAAATCTCGTTGCGTGAGTTGCCGGAGCGGGGGAATTTTCGCGTCACGGTGAAGGCCGCTCGGTACGAAGACGGGCTGCTGTTGGATGCTGGTGCTCCTGTGAGCGGCACGGCGCTAGCCGTCGGTCAACGGAAAATACCGGCGGCTAGCGCCGTGCCGCTCACAGTAGCGAATGAGGCCGACAGTCCCCCATCAACAATCGTCGCGGATGTTTCGGTTTCGCCGGAAGCAAACCTCACGATCAAGCAGGACGGCATTTATCAGGTGGATGTGACCTGCGCGGCGGGAAAATCGCAGGGGCTGTTCTCCTTGGAATTGGGAGAGCGGCGATTTGCGGGGCAGCTCCTGGAACGGGAGGGCGAGGCTCCCGCCGAGCCGCAAACCGGCGGAAAACAAAGCTCGGCAGGAGCCTCGCCCTCCCCAAATGCAAAGGCTCCCGATTCGCAGACGGCATTTATGCTGGTCAGGTTGCCGGCGAGCGACCTGAAGCTGAAGGCTCGCTACGGAGACAACACTCGGCTGCGTCGGATCGTCCTCAGCCGAGTACCCGACGATAGCCAGCTGGCACAACGGTTCAGAACATTCGAGCAACGATCGCCGTCGCTGGGTGTTTATCTCGGATTGCGTCGCGACTGCGGCAGCACGCTGACGCAAGTGGGCGTGCCTCGGCCCGTCTCAGCTGGCGAACTTCAGGAGTTCGTGTTCGAGGGGGCGATCAACGATTTCCCGACTCCTGACGTGGAGAAGGATAACGTCAATTATTTGGCTGGCGTTCGAGAGATCGGGGTCCGCAGCGAATATACCGACGGTCGCGACATGCCTCGGCTGCTCGTGCGATCGGTTGAATTCGAGGGTCCGTACTATGAGTCATGGCCGCCGGCGACC
>CAZFLF010000931.1:0-3526 GCA_964519825.1 uncultured Pirellulaceae bacterium
CTGCCCGTTAGTACAGAGTCCGCTTCAGCCCCATGAGCAGACGTCGATTGCCTTAGGCAGTAGGTCTGCTTTGGGCCAGGAGGAGACATCTCGTCTACCTCACATGCTGACCGCAATCAGCCCGAAATGCACCGGCGTCACGCCCAGCTTGCCTAATCCAAAAGGCAGCGGTGGCCTAGGGCTCGCTACCGCCACCGGCCTCGCCTGTTGATGAGCCCGAGAACAAGGAGAAGAATCATCGCGCCAATGGTGGCTGACACGATCGAAGCGGCGATGCCCGTGCCAAGGCGGATGCCCAATTTGGGCAGCAGCCAGCTTGCGATAAGCGCACCAATGACACCGATACCAATGTTCCCGACCAGACCGAACCCCCAGCCTGTCATGATGATGCCGGCAAGCCATCCGGCAATCAGCCCGACCAGCAGAATGACAAGCAGACTTTCGCCAGACATGGATGCCTCCCCTGCAAATCGTTGGGGCCGCCCTGACCCTCGGCCATTGGTTCGCTGGCCGCCCTCGCGTCGCCTGAGCCTACAGGATATTTCAAAATCGGAAAGGCTCACAGTGAGCAATTGATTTCCGCTCTTCCCCAATAAGCGAACTCAATTGATGGTGCTCAGCTCGTCCGAGTCGGGCCATGAGCAAACATGGTGGCGCTACGCGCTCAGGCCTTCTCGACGCTGAAGAAATGCCGGTTGAGGCTGAAGAACGACGCATTGCGTTGTTCCGTCTCCGACAGGTCGGCTATGGGAAACTGACCAGGATTTTATCGGAGTAGTGACACGCACTGCATTCAAACGAACGCTGGTCAAAGCCTTGCGCCAGCGGCTCGATCAGGACGAGCCGCATCTTGCCAGCGCATTCTGGACAGGGCGCGTTCTGCATTCGCCAAGTCCTTATGCATTTGGCAAAGCATATCGAGCATGGTGCTTAGCACCTTACCAGCCTCACGCGCTCTATCGACATGACCACGGTCGCGCAGGTCCTCGAATAATTGGCGTTGACAGAAAATGAGCTCCTGTTGCCGTGCAACACGGTCTTTTTCGAGTTCAAGCGTCTGTTCAGCAGGCGTCATAAACAGAAAATGCGCCAAATGAGGTACAGTTTCATTCCTCCCGCCAGCGGGAAAAAGAAAAACCCGGCGCTCTTTCGAACGCCGGGTTTTCTCATTCGGTCAACCTAGAACTAGCGGCAGCGGCGAATGCGGGTTGTTGAGCCGTCGCTACGCCGCACGATGGTGGTGGTGCACCGCTCTCCTCCACGCGACCGCACGATAACCCTATCGGACGACCGTCGGCGGCGATCGTAGTCGCGGTGGCGGTCCCGGCGCGGGCCTACTCGGACGCCACCCGCAGGAGTATCAATGACGACTTGGGCGGAAGCGGGCGAAACGGAAACCGGCGTAGCAAGGATTGCTGTTCCCGCAATTGCCAACAAACCAAGCAACATAGCGCGCATGAACGTCCCTCCAGGGTTACGATACTCACGGAAACGCCCAGACCCGCAGTAGGTTCCTCAGCCTAGCGTTACAACCCACCTCGCCTTGCCAGCTTTGGGGCATGACCGGCGCACAGCTCGCGACATTCTGCCAGGACGGCGGAGCTTCAATCGGAGAGACGCTTCTCATGCGACGTCCGCTTTGGGTGTGCGCCGTGGAAAGGCGGCGTTTTCCAGTGGGTGCAAGCCCCACCCGGCAATCGCTCCAGCCGGAAGCAATCGGAGCAGTCACGGAGGTAACGAAGTGGCTGAAGCCTTCGATTAGCGTGTCACGAATTGGTGACAGCGCGAGTGTGCAGGCCGCAACTTGAGTGAACGCTGAGCAATCCTCGAAAAGGACAATGCGCAGGCCGACCCGACAACCCTTTCGGGGAAGGCTGATACGGCTGGGTGAATGAGCGAAGCAGTACGCCCAGACGCTGCGCCGGGGTAGTGGCGGCGGCATGTACACAAGGAAGACGCACGAAACACGGGAAGCCCCAAGGCGTGGTCAGGGATGACCAACCGGACGCCCGCGAGGGACAGGTCGGGCGCCCTGGGGTGGCGGAGAGGTTCGCAGTACCGCGGAAGCCGGGTAACGCCGGTGGAGGGAAGGGACCTCAGTTCAAGACAGACGCAATAAGTGGTGAGGGATTTGGAGATTGGGCAACCTATCAACTCCGAAATCTGTTCAGAAACTGCAGATGGCGTTGCACGCGAAAGCTAAGGCAGAAGCCGGCTATCGCTTTTATGCCCTGTACGACAAGATCAGCCGCGAGGACATCCTGGCTCATGCATATGCCCAGTGCCGCTCCAACAAGGGCGCACCGGGTGTGGACGGTCAGGATTTTGCGGACATCGACGCGTATGGGGTGCAGCGGTGGCTCGGCGAACTGGCGCTTGCGCTCAGGCAGGAGACTTACCGACCGGACCCCATCAGAAGAGTGTTCATACCGAAGGCCAACGGCAAACTCAGGCCGCTGGGCATCTCGACCGTGCGGGATCGGGTCTGCATGACAGCAGCGATGCTGGTGCTGGACCCGATCTTCGAAGCCGACCTTCCACCAGAGCAGTACGCCTACCGCCCCGGGCGCAACGCCCAACAGGCGGTGGTCGAGGTGGACGAGCTGCTGTATCGAGGCCACCCGGAAGTCGTTGACGCCGACCTCGCGGACTACTTCGGAAGCATCCCCCATGCCGAACTATTGAAGTCGGCAGCGCGCCGGATTGTTGATCGGCGCGTGCTGCATCTGATCAAGATGTGGCTGAAATGCTCCGTGGAAGAAACCGACGATCGAGGACGGAAGACACGCACGACCGAGGCCCGGGACAAGCGGCGCGGCATCCCGCAAGGGTCACCCATCTCACCGTTGCTGGCGAATCTTTACATGCGCCGGTTCGTACTGGGATGGAAGATGCTCGGGCTGGAGCGAAGCCTCGGCACTCGCCTCGTGACCTACGCCGACGATCTTGTGATTCTGTGCAAGAAGGGCAAAGCCGATGAGGCGTTGCAGCAACTGCGCAAGATCATGAGCAAGCTGAAGCTCACGGTCAACGAGGAGAAGACACGCATCTGCAAGGTGCCGGAAGGAGAGTTCGACTTCCTGGGCTACACGTTCGGACGAATGCATTCAGCGAGAACCGGCCAGGCGCGCCTGGGATACCGGCCATCGAAGAAGAGCATCAAGCGCATGGCTGAGAAAATCCATGATCTGACAGGCCGAACGGGGACATCGCAAGAAACCACAAAGCTGGTGGGTAAGTTGAACCGCACGCTACGCGGATGGGCGAACTACTTCGAAGTAGGCACCGTCACCAAAGCGTATCGGGCGATCGACAGCTACACCGCTGTGCGGTTGCGTCGGTGGTTGCGCATCAAGCACAAGGTCAGGCAACGCAGGGGCGGGACCTATCCACTCTCGCACCTCTACGGGCACTTCGGGCTCGTACGCCTGTGCCGTCTTGGGCACGACGTGCCGTGGGCGCAGGCGTGATGTCTTGTCCGAGAGCCGGATGCGGGAGATCTGCATGTCCGGTTCGATGAGCGGGA
>CAZFLF010000932.1:0-3522 GCA_964519825.1 uncultured Pirellulaceae bacterium
CCCGGCGACGTACAAGCGGGTCAGCGATAACGTCCAAGCCGCCACCAAGGAACGTTTCGGCTTGCGAGCGGTGCAGGTGGTCGCGCATCAGTCGTGGCTATCCGCGTTGCTGCCGGAGGGGGCGGCGTTGCTTCGAGCGCCACTGATCGAGCACGTCATCTTGGAGGACTGGCTGCTGAGCCACTCACCTGGTTAGTGCACTGTCACAGCTAGAAACGGGGATTGGATCACTGAGCGGAACGGCGCTAGCCGCCGGTTTTTCGCATGGGAAATCGACCCCACGACACCGGTGGCTAGCGCCATTCCGCTCAAAGTAAGTGGCATTGGGCTAGCGCCCGTTCGCTCAGTATCGAAGAGTTTAACTGTGACAGAGCACTAGTGCTTGTGGCCGTGATGATCCTCGTGCTTGGTGAATTTGGCAGTGAATGGCTGACCGTTGACGTCAACGGTGATGGAGGCTTCCACCCCATCCCCCACCATTTTCAATGCGGCGACCAAGGCTTTGTCGACGATTTCGAACTTGGCCGACTTCGGCGTTTCTCCTTGCCGATCAACTGCAACTAGATCGTATTTATCAGTCCGCTCGCCAATGGTCTTTTCGATCGTTAGTTTTTCGGCGGAGATGGGGACCAATTCCTTCGCGGCGCCATCCAGAATGAACGCGGTCAACTTGCCGGACTCGTCATCGTGGGCCCATTCAACGTGGAACTCCTCATTACCAAGTTCCAGCAAGTGGCCGCCGTTGGGGCCAACTTCGGCATGCGAGTGGGCGTGCCCCTCATGGCCGTGGTCGTGCCCTTCATGGCTATCATGACTTTGGTTCGATGTTGTGGAATTAGATGTCGAATTGGTGTTCGTCGCCGGTGAACAACCCGACAGCCAGATTACGGTCAAGCCAATCGTGGTGACGGAGAAAAGTGAGTTAGTGCGCATAATAAAATCCTGTTTCAAGGAGGAAATGGTGGTCTAGGGTTCGGATCGGATTCGAATCGGCTATCCCTCGTCAAGCAATATCCATCGACGCTGTGACCCGAGGACGAATGGATCGTACACGTCCGTTCCGTAGCACGCAATCGCAGCAATCCAACCCGTCACGAACCGCGGGGCGCGTCGCAAATCGCGACAATCATCTCGTCGTGATTCGGGACATCGGACGACGTTTCGGGTCGATGTGCAAAGCGTGTTTTCCCCTGTTGGTCGACGACGAATGAGGCAGGCAATTGATACAGATCGCCATGCGGGATTCCGAAACCTCCGCGCCAGATCGCTTGAAGGCCCGCTAGCCAGGTCCGCGGACCGGCGATTTGAGCAACCGACCCTCGCGGCACTGAATACGCACGGTAAGCGTCCTGGGATCGGTCCGAGAGACAAATGAATGGCAGATTCAGTCGTTTTCGAAAGTTGGCAACTTGAGGTGGCGATCCCATGGTGATAACGGCGACCTCCGCCCCGGCATTCTGAAACAGCGGGTAATCTTTGCGCACGTCGACCACGTGCGCGCGACAGAACGGTCACCCAAGATGCCGCACAAAGAACAAGGCCACGGGTTGCGACCGCCACAGCGCTGCAATTTCAACCGGTTTTTCAACATGATTGAGCAGGACCACCGACGGCGCCAACTCACCGATCATCGGGTGGTATTCCTCGAACATGGTCCGTCCTCGGAAGAATTTGGGGGTACTGAACTGGGTGGATCACCGACAGGTTCGAGCTGCGTCAGGGCTGGAAGAAACGGATCCATATCATCAAAATGACGATTTGGCCCGAACTGGCCACGTACGTTGCGACACCGGTCCAGTGCAGCCAGTCCCGACGTTGGTGCACACGTAGATCTAAGATTGATACGACAACAATCCAGGCTGAGAGTAGTAATCGACTCTGGTGGATGGGGAGAAACATTGCCGTGAAAAAAGAAAGGCCCTGCGATACGTCTAACACTGCCATTACACCGAAAGCTAATTTCCAACGGAGTGTTTCACTCCGATAACCGGCGAAAACATCGGCAACTCCTGACAACAACTTAATCAAGCCATAAAGCATGAGCTGCTGATAGGCGGCGCGACCAAACTGTCCCACTAGTAAAAAAAGTAGTTCGAGCGCGAGATAAATTGTCGTGCCTGCTGCCTCGATAAGAAGCAGCCAGTGCCCTGGATGCCTCCGCACTGACGATTGGTGTCGAACGCGCGAGTAGGCCAGAACAATCGCTCCCGCAAGCACCGCTCCAATCACCGCGCCCTGCAACACATCCATCACGCGCAGAATCGACACAAACTCATCCGGCAAGTCGTGCCGAAGTGCGCGAAATGTGCGACTCAGCGTCAAATAAATGGCGGTGCACAACGTCCAGAGCAGCAAGTGGACGATACCGAGTTTCGGCGTCGGTGACCTGGCAAACGGTGGTTCGGTCGTAAAAGGATTCGCAATCTCGGGCTGGCCCATACGGATGACTATTCTCGAACTCGCTCAGGGAGTCTAGTGGGCGTTCCGTGGCCGAGTCTCTCCGAGACTCGTGGCCCAGGGTTCAAAGGGATGTTTGCTTCAAGGCTGCGCGTCTCGGAGAGACGCGGCCACTGGGGAGACAAAGTTGCGGCGAAGGTTCCTTGCGGGAAACCGCGGATCGTCGATAATGCCCCGCGGTTCGTGGAATTCACTCGGAAAGGAACCGTATGTCTTTGTTGGTCGTCGGATCCGTGGCTTTGGACAGCGTGGAAACTCCGTCCGCAACTCGTAACGACGTGCTGGGCGGATCAGCCACCTTCTTCTCTTACGCGGCCAGTTACTTCACACCCGTGAAACTAGTAAGTGTGGTCGGAGATGATTGGCCGCCGGAACACACGGCGTTGTTGCAGCGGCGCGGGATCGATACGTCCGGATTGACGACCGTGCCGGGCTCACAAACATTCCGTTGGAAGGGTCGGTACCTGCCCAACATGAATGATCGCGAGACCTTGGAAGTGCATCTCAACGTGTTCGGCAAATTCGATCCGGTGTTATCTGAAGACTATCGCCGCTCCAAGTTTGTGTTTCTGGCGAATGGTTCGCCGGTGGTGCAGATGAAAGTACTGCAACAAGTTTCTGGCGCGCAGCTCATCGTGGCGGACACCATGGACCTGTGGATCCGCGAGCAACACGATGAACTCCAGCAACTCTTGCGTCGCATCGACGGCATTGTGCTCAATGACAGTGAAGCCAAACTGTTGACTGGAGATGAAAACCTGGTGCGCGCCGGACATCGAGTCCGAGAGATGGGGCCCAAGTTCGTCGTGATCAAGAAAGGGGAACATGGCGCAATGTTTTTCTCCAAGCACGAGACATACGTTATGCCCGCGTTTCCGACTTCGGATGTTGTTGATCCAACCGGTGCGGGGGATAGTTTCGCCGGTGGGATGATGGGTTACCTCGCCGAGCGAGATGATTTTGAACCGCGCACTCTGAAGACCGCCCTGGCCTACGGCACTTTGGTGGCCAGCTTTAATGTGGAAGACTTCAGCCTGGAACGCATGCAATCCATCGAGAGGGCCG
>CAZFLF010000933.1:0-3521 GCA_964519825.1 uncultured Pirellulaceae bacterium
GTTCCTCCGGGCGCGCCCGCGCCCACTGCAGGAACGCGAACAACATTGCGAACAGCGTCGTGGCCAGCAACAGGGTTCCAGTCCCAAATCGACGCGGGACGGCATACACCGCTTCTCCTCGCATGGTGCGCACCTGGTCCGCGACCAAGAACAGACCGGCCAGCAACACCCCGCCGATATACCCGGCAATGATCCCACACACAAACAACCAAAACAGATCCATTGGCTCAACCGACTGAATTCTCAGCCGGCCATCAAACAGTGGGTCAATCCAGGCACAAACGGGAAAGAGAATGGCACCCACGGTTGCGCACGCGCGCCGTGGAACCTTGCCAAACAGCATTTGCGCCAAACCAATGAGCAAGACAAAACTCATCGTCGGGGCGACGAGGCGTATCGATGCATCAATAGACTTGCTCAACGTGAAGACAACGGCGAAGAGGGTGGTGGCTAGCAAAATCGTGCGGAGGCCGAAACGGTTCGGCACTGTGTACGTCCGATCCCACATACGTCACCTCATGATCCGCTTCGCCAGACCACTACGCTGGATGCCGAATTGTGCGTCGCTGGAATCAGCCACCCGAATTCAGCGGCGTTCGTCCGTCGAGGTATCGCCAATTCTTGATAAACGCGATTAGGTCCGCCATCTCCTGCGGCGGAATGTTCTTTTCCAAGCCTTCGGGCATTAACGATACTCCATTCGATCGCATCTCTTCAATGTTCGTCCGCAAGAACGTCGCCTCCTTACCTTCCTGCTGCCGCAGCGTGATGGACGTCCCCGTCTCGCTGGCGATCACACCGGTCAATGTCAAGCCGTCGGATGTCACGAGCGAATAACTCAGATAGTTGTTGTCGATGGCCCGATTGGGCTGCAGGATATCGGTCAGCAACTGCTCTGGTTGCTTAACCCGTGAATCGGAAATATCCGGTGCGACGTTGACTCCCAAATCGCCGATCCGATGGCACGTCGAGCAGTGCTTGGTGAATACCAGGCGGCCGCGTGTCGGGTCGGATTTCATCTTCAACACAGGTTGATAATCGGCCAGGACTTTTTGCCGATCCGCGGGGATCAAACTGGCCAAGAGCTTTTCGGCTTGTTTCCGCACCTGAGGCTGGCCATGCTTCAGCAGCCGATTGCTGACGCTGGATTCCAGTTCGCTCGGCTTCACAATGCCGATTTCGATGGCCCCTAACAAAAGCAGCGTTCGGTCCGGTCTCGCCAACAACACTTCGAGCAACCCGCGACGGAATGCGGGCGACTCGTGCGGCCAATCGGCTAAGAGCTCACTCAGGAGATCCAACTGAGGTTGTCGCGCGAGGGCAGTCAATACTGGCAATCGCAACTCCGTGGGAACTCCGCTGGCCGACGCCGAGTACCGCACCAGCTTGACCAACTCCGGCGCCGATCGCTCGTCAAATCCCAGCAACTGAGCCGCCGCGGCGCGTTCGCCGACATCCGCCAGTTCCCGCAAATCGGTTGTGGCCTGCAGGAAAATTTGCTGCAATCGCTGCCGATCACGATCGGCGATCATTTCGGCCAACATGCCCAGCCCGGTGCCGTTGCGTCCGAGTGCTTCCGCGAACGAAAGTACTATGGCTCGTTGCACCCTCGGCGGCGCAATCGAGTCGTCTAGACGGCAGATTGCTTCGAGCAGCAACACCAACTCGTCCTGCTTTTGTTGAGCGGAAACGATGCCAAACAGATCGTTTAACAAGCTCATCGTGCTCGCTGACAGCGTCTTCCTATCGGCATTGGCAGCCGTCAGCAATGAAGTTGCTAATTCGCCTGCACGCGGTCCCACGGCGATCGCCACGGCTCGACGAGTCCATTCGTCGTCCGACCCGGCCGCCGCGATTTGTTGTAATGTCAAGGTCTCCGTTGCGTCTTGGATCGGGGCCAAGCTCATGGCCACCTGAAAGCGAACTCGCGGATCACCGTCACGGGCCAGCCCTGCGATTCGGCTCCGCCATTCCGGATTCGCTCCCATTCGTAATTCCGCCAGCTGGACCGCTTGTTCGCGCACGGAGCCGTCCTGCGACTGCAGCGCGGATTGCAATGCGCCGTCGGGCAAAGAATCAAGATGCTGCAGCAACCACAAAGCCCGCGTCGCCCCCACACCGTCACCCCGCCTCGCAATTTGTTCCAGCTCCTGTGCGACCGTTTTGTCCTGTCGCTCATAGATTAGCCGGAAAGCGGTATCGCCGATCCATCCCGGACTTGCCAACCGCGACGCAAGCTGGCTGCTGGTTTCGCCGGACAGCTTGGGCATTGCGGGACGCTGCGCATCCTTGGAAACGATGCGCCAAATGCGACCGCGATCCACGCCGAGCATCAAATCCGGCCGCTTCTTCAATTCATCCGGCATGAAGTCCGGATGCTCGATGACCGCGCGATACATATCAACGACGTACAGCGCACCGTCGGGTCCGTTGAACAGGTTCACTGGCCGGAACCATTCGTCCGGCGACGCGAGAAACTCGACTTTTTTTCCAATCGGCTCGGAAGTAAACGTTGCTCCGGTCGGTCGAATGGTCTCTCCGTGAACGAGGTTCCCAGTCGGATCGCAGGTGAATCCGTTGCCGTAGAACTCACCGGGCAACCCAGTTCCTCGATAGATCAAAACTCCGCACGCAGCCGTAAACTGTCCCGCATGCAGATTCGACGTGGTCCACGCACGGCTCAACGCATAGACCCGAGATTCTTCCCCCGCGCGGCCGACATCGTTCCGCGCTGCGGAGGGCGCGTATTTCGGGTTTCGCTGAATGAAGCGCTCCTCGAGTACCACGTGCATCAGCGGGTTGCGATTGCTGCAAATGAAACGATTGCCGAAGTCATCAAATGTCAGACCAAATTGCCCGACTCCCGTAATACCCTCGCACGCGAACGTCGTCGGGTGGAATCGAAAGTCCTTGTTGGCGAGCGGAATGGGAGAGGCTTCGGGCTGACGAGCGTTTACAACCGAACCACCACGGAGACCGTTCGACACGTACACCCAGCCGTCCAATCCCAATCGCGGATGATTCGCCCGCAATTGGGAATTCTCCTGGGCGAATCCTCGATACCAAGTTTCTCGTTGATCGGCGTGCCCATCTCCATCCGTGTCCCGGAAATAGGCAATCTCACCGGCCAACGTGACGATGGCACCCCCTTTCCACAGTTGCAGTTCGGTGACGAACAAAAGCTTCTCAGCGAAGACACTTGCAGTCTCGTACCGGCCATCACCGTCGCGATCTTCCAGAATCTTGATCTGCGACTTCGGCGATTCACCGAAGGACGGCCCATAGGGATAATCCCCCATTTCAACCACCCACAGCCGTCCGTCTTCGTCGAACTGGGCAGCAACCGGATCACGGACCTGCGGTTCGGCAGCAACTAACTCGATTCGGAGTCGTTCGTCACTGAGTTGACGACCAATCGCGTCGAGCTGCGCAATATTGAGGAAGAGTCGGAGTCTCTGATCGAGCGTAAAGAAGAGCTCCGCCGTCTGCATGACTCCAAAAAGCTCGAGCTCGCTAAATCC
>CAZFLF010000934.1:0-3513 GCA_964519825.1 uncultured Pirellulaceae bacterium
TATTATCAGAAAGCTGACACTTTGGATGCCGACAACGCAACAGTGCACCTAAACCGGGCGCGGTTTTATATGAGCAGCGATCCAGCGCTGGCACAGCAGTCGTTACGGCGTGTCGTGGAATTGACGCCGGAGTCCGGGGGCGCACGGCGCACGCTGGCCGCGCTGCTGGCCAGCACAGGCGGACAGAATAATTGGCAGGAAGCACTTCAACTCCTCAACTCGTCTGGTACTGACGAAACGGAATCGCTGTTCGATCGACGTCTGCAGATTCTCCTGCTGATTCAGCACGGCGAAGTCCGTCGGGCAAAGCAACTCCTCGAAGAACTTGTCGAACAGAAGCCTCGCGCCGTCGAGCGGCTGTGGCTGGCTCGCATCTACGAGCAGCTTGGCAGCCTCGATGCCGCCCGCGAACAGTTGCTAGTCCTTGCCGTTGGCGGTGACGTCGAAGCGGCCCATCTCGCCGAGCTAACTGGATTTCTGCTGCGCCATGACGGAGCTGCGAAAGCAGAGCCGTGGCTCAAGAAGTTGGAGCAACTCGCCCCCAACAGCTGGAACGCGGTTGCGTTAAGGGCGCGGTGGTATCACCGCCAGGGGCGGTCGTCCGACGTCGAGCCGCTGGTCGAGGACTTCCTGCAAAAGAAGGTCGCGCAGCTTGCCGAAGACCCGGACAAAGCCAAGCTGTATCAAATGGTTGGCGATCTTTATCAATTGGTCGAGCTTTACGGCGCGGCGGAGCGCAATTTCCGCGCAGCGTTCCGTTTTGATGCCCAAAGTTACGCGCCGCTCGCACAGTGTCTCGTTCGACAGGGTCGAACTCAGGACGCGATTCGTCTCTGCTCCGAAGCCGCGCGGTTAGACGATTCCTCCCGGCCAGCTGTCATCCTGGCCAGTCTGTTATTGACGGAATCGAGCGACGCGGTCGATGGGTCTCAGGTCGATGCAATCCTGAGTGACGCCCAGCAGAAGCACCCTGCAGACAGTAACCTTCTCATGGCCATGGCCAATTTCCGGGTCGCACGTCACAAGCACGCTGACGCGATTCAGTTGTACAAGCAAGTGCTCAGTGCTCAACCTGGGCATGTCGGCGCTCTGAACAATCTAGCGGTACTGCTTTCTGAAAACCCTGGAACGAGGGACGAGGCGCTACAACGTATCGATCACGCCATTCAGATTGTTGGGCAGCAAGGTAACCTGCTGGATACCAAGGCCCAGATTCTTTTGCAACTGAACCGCGCGGCTGAAGCAGCCGGGATGCTTGAGGGAATCGCCGCATCCGCCAACGCCGATCCACGTCACTTGCTCCATCTCGCCGTGGCTCACCGGCAATTGGGCGCTATGGATAGCGCTCGCAAAACGTTCAAGCGGGCGCGAGAATCCGATCTGCGATCCCATTTCCTGTCGTCCGTCGATCAGCAATGGCTAAAGGAACTTGAATCTATCGAGGGCGGACGCTAGTGCGGCTGCGAATATCTGAGCTGGTCCGGACGAGCGCGAACTGCATTAGCTCTCCCTACGCAGTAGCGGTCGCGACAGTCGTTGCTCTGACAATCGCATCCGGAATCGTCCACGGGCGTTTAAGCGGCCGGTGGCATTCCCACGTAGACGATCTTCGACTCGAGAAGAAGCTCGAAGAATTTCCTCGCGATTTTGGTTCGTGGCAGTTTCGGGAATCGCTGTCCCTGGCACCGACTGCTCAGAACATGCTCGAATGCCGGTCCTATTTGTATCGGAACTACGTCCATCGCGACACCGGCAGATCAGTCACCGTGGCTGTGCTGGTCGGGCCCGCTGGTCCGATCTCGGTGCATACTCCAGAGATTTGCTATTCCAGCCGTGAATACCAACTGCGCGACGAGCGAGTGCAGGTAACGACCCGTGTGAATGCGACGCAGGCCCAGCTGTGGAAAACTACTCTTTATCCGACTGGGACGGATCCGCGATTGCTCCGCGTGTACTACGGGTGGAACGACGGTCACAGTTGGAAAGCACCTGCAGAGCCACGTTTTTCATTCATCGGAATACCTCGACTGTACAAGATCCAATTAGCCGCCTTGCTTCCGCCTGTTCTGGAGGCCGGAGATGATCCCTGTTCTGAGTTTCTCGAACAGTTTCTGCCGGTCCTGGAACAGTACCTTGCAAGGTCGGAGGGGCAGCCATGAATCAGGTTGAGATGTGATGTATGCAGATAAGCGAGTTCACCAACTGAGGGACTGTTTCATGCTGGTATCGCGAATTTCCCCGGAACGAATTGAGCCGCTGCCCCCCCGGTGCTACGAGTCATTAGAGATTGCAAGTGTCCACACATCCGGCTATCACCGATGGAAACCGGCAGTAGGTCGTGTCATTGCTATATTGCTGCTGGTACCCGGCCTTCCGATCATTGCGGCGCTAATTGCTTTGGTGCGGGTAATGTCCCCCGGTCCAGCCCTCTACCGGCAGCTCCGCGTAGGACAGCACGGTCGCGTTTTCTGGCTCTACAAGATTCGCACCATGGTGCACCACGCCGAGTCCGCTTGTGGGCCGGTTTGGACGCAGCCGGGTGACCCTCGGGTCACACGACTCGGTCGTGTCTTGAGAAAACTACATTTAGACGAGTTTCCGCAACTCTTTAATGTGCTTCGAGGAGAGATGGTACTAATCGGTCCGCGTCCCGAAAGGCCGGAGTTTGTTTCCATTTTGAGTGAGCAGATTCCGGGCTATCCAGGGCGACTTGCCGTGAAGCCGGGAATTACCGGGCTAGCTCAAATCAATCTGCCGCCTGATAGCGATGTCGAAAGTGTGCGGCGGAAGTTAGCTCTCGACCTGGAATACATTACCGAAGCCGGTCCACTGCTTGACCTGCAAGTAATGCTGTGTACCTCGGCCCGTCTTCTCGGTCTGCCGGGCGAGTTCTCGATGCGACTGTTCCGGTTGCAGCGTTCTGTCCGTTTGGACGATTGCCGACCGACTGCGGCCACGCGCGGCAACGATATGCCGGAGCTGGAGGCCGTCCCGCGGCACACACGTCCAGAGCGTCAGATGCACTCGGCGGAAGCCAACGGGAAAAACGGGAAAAACGGAAAGAACGGGAAATCAGCAGCCAACGTCGTGCACCGTCGCCCGAAATGACCGGAACGTGATCCGAAATTCTACAATTATCGCGGACCGAGTCCCCAGCTCGCCGACTCATACTCGTGACCTGGAACGGCAGCCGCTGATCAATGCGCTCACGATCGATGTGGAAGACTATTATCAGGTCACCGCGTTTGAGAAACAGGTTCCGCGCCATCGTTGGGAGACCTTTGAAAGCCGCGTCGTCGTCAATACCCACCGAATTCTTCGACTGCTAGAGGCTCGGGGTGTACGGGCGACCTTCTTCATTCTTGGTTGGGTGGCGCGGCGCTATCCCGAATTGGTACGAGACATTTTCCGCGGTGGTCATGAGATTGGATCGCACAGCTATTGGCATCACCTGATTTACCATCTGACCCCAGCGGAGTTCCGCCACGACTTGCAACTGTCGCGCGATGTCCT
>CAZFLF010000935.1:0-3512 GCA_964519825.1 uncultured Pirellulaceae bacterium
TGCCCAGAAATCGGTTTCGTTGGCGAGCTGCGAAGCGGGCCGGGCGGCGCCGACGAGTGCACCTCCCGATAGCTGCGTCGGATTCACCGTACGATCGATGAGTTCGCCGGTTCGCGCGACGTCATTCAGCATGAGCAAGGTGTAACCGAAGTTCATCGTCACGTTGGGCTGCGGCTCGAACTTTAGGTTCACACCGAATTCCGGCAACGCGGCAAAGTCGTTTGCCGAGCGGTGGCCAATATTGGTTGGCAGCGCGAGCAGGCCGCCATTGGTGGTCACTCCAGCGCCGCCCGGAATCGTTGTGATCGTCCTACCATAGATGTCGGACGAACGTCGCAGGTTGCCCAGCGCGACTTTGGCCAGTACTTCCAACGACCAGCCGCAGTGCCAGAACTCCGCGACGAAGCCCATGTCACCGCCGTGGAAATCGTTTTCGGCGAGGAAGCGGTCTTCGATCGCGAGAGTCGTTCCCACAGGAGCAAGCCCACCTGGGTTCGTCGAGACCAGCGTTTCACGAGTCAACAGCCCTTCACGGAAGCGGAAGTACCGGTAGCCGCCGACCAGATCGACTCGCCCCTTGCTGCCGCTGCGGTAATGCTGCCGCAGCATCCACGACACCGAGTGCATCTCACTGGACGAATTGATGTTGATCCTGCCGTCCACGATTGCTGGAAATGAAATCAGTCTCGAATCTTGCGCATTGAGGGAGGCGTTGAAAATCGGGCGGGCCAGAATCGGTGAACCGGTCCCACCACCCAGCACTCCTGTGGTGCTATTGGCATAGTCACCGGTATTGTTGTCATCGAACACGGAGAAGTAAGTCGCTTGCCAGCCGACTGTGCCATCGGGATCGGCCCAATGGCCGTAGGTCAGACGGAGTCCGTTACGAAGCTCGTTGTCGATCTGGCCGTTTCCAAAAAGCGTCGTGGCGGCGGGCAATACGCCTGCCGCGACCTGCGCGGTCCCCGCGGGACTGGTCGTCACCAGCGATGGCAACTGATTGCCTTTGGTCCACCACAGCAAGTAATCGGCGGATACCCAATTCCGTGGGACATAACAATCGTCGCAGCAAACCAAACAATCGTCGCAACCGTCGACCGCCATGTCTGACGCCGACCGCGTGACCGCGGGTGAATCTTCCTCCACCCCGATTCCGGTGGGGTATGTCGGGTCGTCGTCGCTAAAGGACATAACGACTTGGGCCTGACTAACAGCCGGACTGAGAGCGCCAGCCAACAACAAAGTCGCAGCGAGCCAGCGGGAAAATGAATGGGTCATGAGTGGAAACTCCTTGCGATGATCGGGTCGTCGTGCTGCCTCCACCAAATGGCAGGCCGAGCCGGCGCGCAACTTCGCGGTTCCGTTTATTCCGGCTCTACCGTCTTCATCGGTAGAATCGATTTTGAGAGGTTAAACCAAAGTGCCGAAAACAAGGCCTATGCCGGATTTACCGACCTGCCGGCGTGGTCTTTCGCCGTTACAATCACCTACAAATTACCCAGTCATCACCCAGCGGTTCGCCAACCAAGAGAGGATGGTCTTCAATGCCGAGGTTTTGCCTGCATCGCATCCGTTACGTTCCGGGGCTCGTCGCGTTGGCGCTTTTCCACGGAGGGTCGGCGGCGGACGAGCCGGTTTGGAAGAAGCACATTGTGCATGCAGGGTTTCATACTAGCACCGCGATCGGCGGGGACTTCACCCGCGACGGTCGTCCCGATGTGATCTCCAACAGTGACGGAAAGACGCGGCTGTTCGTCGCCCCCGACTGGAAGGAAGTCATCCTCGACGCAACGCCAAATTACGACTTCATCCACAGCGAATCGTTCGATGTCGACCGGGACGGCGATCTCGACTGGATCGGCACTCGGTATATGCCGGGGCTGGTTGTGTGGCTCGAACAGCCAGCAGAGCCGCTCCGTGACCGGTGGCCGGTGCGAATCATTGACGACCGGATCAATGGAATCCACGGTCTGCTGAAAGGAGATGTCGATCGCGACGGCCACAGCGACTTGATCGCCAACAGCGCCCAGCCGAAGGGGGATTTCCCCAACTCGGCCGTTTGGTTGAAGACTCCACGGGAACCGGCGCGAGCAGATCGTTGGGAACGTCAAGTGTTCGCCTCCGGCGATGCACCAGGATTAAGTCATTATTTCGGTTTTGGCGACGTAAACGGGGACCAACGTCCCGATATCGCCCTGGCCGCAAAAGGTGGCCCCCAGGCCGATCCTGGAACCGGCGAATGGTTTGCGTGGTGGGAGCAACCCGCGGATGCTGGTAGTCCGTGGCGAAAGCACTTGATCGCAGATCGACAACCCGGCGCGACCAACATCCAGCAAGTGGATGTGAATCGCGATGGCAAGACTGATTTCATCGCCACGCGCGGGCACGATCGCGGTGTGTTCTGGTTTGAAGCACCGAATTGGACTCCCCACATCATTCATGAAACCTTGCTCGAGCCACATTCGCTGGTCGTCGTGGATTTGGACGACGACGGAGACCCGGATGCGGCCACCTGCGGCTACGGTGACAAACTGGCCTACTGGTTCGAGAACGACGGTCGCGGGCAGTTTCGGTCTCATCTAGTGGCCCGCGACCAGGCCGCGTACGACATCCGTGCGGTCGACCTGGACCGCGACGGCGACCTGGATCTGTTGATCGCCGGACAGTTGAGTAAGAACGTGGTGTGGTACGAGAATCCGCGCCGATGAAAATGGGGGCTTATTACAGCAAATGGCGCGCTTTGATTTCCAGGTACTGATTCACTAACGGCGCGGTCATGTGCTCGGGGAAGACATCGAGCGCTAACACTCCGCGATGTTTCAGGTTGGTGATAACCTGATGCCGCCAAGTCAGAATTTCTGCCGCCGCGGCCGCACGAAACAGTTGACGCTCGGTGGTTGGTTGCGGTTCCACGGCATCGAAGAGCCGGTGATCACGCAGCAGAACTGCGAGCGGCAGGTGTCGGCCGACGAGTACGCCCAGGTATTGTTGCACTTGGTGGGCATTCACCTCGTCAATCAAATTAGTCACCAGAATTACCAGCGACCGCTTTTTGCAGTGCGAATCGAGATACAGGAACGCTTCGTCGTAACGCGATTCGACGAGCTTGGGGAAGCGGTCGAATACGGCGTGCAGCAACCGATTCATTTGGTTCATACCGCCGCGCGGCGGGACGTAGTTGTGAATCTGGTCCGAGAAACAGACCAACCCCACGGAATCTCCCTGTCGCAGAGCTACGAAGCTGAGCATTAGCATTGCGTTGAGCGAATGATCGAGCAGGCTTAGTCCTCCGGCTTCGTTGGTCATCATCCGTCCGCAATCGAGCAGGAACACCAGACGCTGGCTCTGGTTCGTCTGAAAATCCTTGACGGTCAACTTGTTCCGGCGGGCGGTTGCGCGCCAGTCAAGATACTTGTAATTGTCGTCGGGCGTATAATCGCGTAGCCGCTCGAACTCGTTGTCTTGGCCAATCCGGCGCGTGCGCCGCACACCCACTAGGCTTAACCGGTTGG
>CAZFLF010000936.1:0-3501 GCA_964519825.1 uncultured Pirellulaceae bacterium
CTTGCCGCTGACATCTACGACCGTGCCAGTCACATCAGCGGCGTGCTCGTGGCGGACGATCTGCGTTCCAGGCGTCGAACGGCTGAGCCATTTGGGGTCGCCGAATTTCGATTCCTGCGTTTGCAGAGTCAGCGTGATCGGCGCGGTTTCTTCGGTTGCTGTCACGTTGAGACGAGCGTCGGCGCGACGACCGAATCCGAACGGGTTGTCTGCGGTCTTCGCGACGGACTCGTAGACGTAGCAGTAGGCTCGACCGGGCGGTAGAGTCAACTCAAACGATCCGTCATCCTTCGTCGTGGCTGATTGCGGCCACGCGGGAGAGTTGCAACTCACACTTATGTTCGCGAACGGCTTGCCGTCCGCATCAACCACTTTGCCCGCGACCTTGCGACCTTTAACCAGATGCAATTGGGAGGTCGCTACCTTGCCCGCCTCGACGAGGATGCCGTCATCTGCCGCCGCCGTCATCGCCGGGTCTTTGTCGAACTTCTTCAGCCAGACGTTGTAGATCCCCGGCGACGGAACCGGTAGCCGATAGCGTCCCTCCGCATCCGTGACCGTGTTCGCTCCGCCCCCCTTCAGCGAGTCATTGATGATCGCCCCGCAAGCAACCGTCGCCCCTGCGACCGGCTTGCCCGTCGCGGCATCGATCAACAATCCTCGGATCTCGCCGTTGGCTGCGATCGTGTCGGCTTTCTCCGTGGCAGCTTCTTTGCCAACTGTGGGAGCCTGGTCATCACCGGGTTCCTGGACTGCTTGGGAACGCTCATCGTCAGAGACTTTCTTCTCGCCGTCGCGCAATTTCCAAACGGCGGTGGCATTCTTCTCGTCGGAGTAACCCACCGCGAACCACCGGCCATCGTCGGAGAAGGCACCTCCATTCGCCTCCGTGGGAAGTTCAGTGAGCAGCTTGCCAGTTTGCGTCGACCAAATCGGCACGACTTTGTCCGTGTCAATTCGTGCAAGCAGTTGATTGTCTTTGGAGAAAACCAGGCCGGAGCGGCCGAAACGGAAGGTCGCATCGAGCCGATGCAGCAGCTTGCCCGACTTGCCGTCCACCAATTTCACGCCGAGCATATCGCCGATTGCAAGCTGCTGCCCGTCGGGCGAGAAGCTGAGGCTTAGAACTTGATTGACACCATCGTCCGAGACTTTGGGATCGGGATGCTGACGGTCGGAATTCACGTTGGGCAAGCCGAGCAATTGTTTCCCGGTGCTCACTTCCCACACGCACGTTCCGCTTCGTTGTCCGCCGGTGGCCAGCCATTTTCCGTCATGAGACAACGCGACACACTGCAGTTGAACCGCATCGTCGTGTCTCACCGTCTGCAGCACATTCCCGGAGGCCACGTCCCACACAATTGCATGAGCATGGAGAGGACCGAATCCGCCTAATCCCGACATCCGTCCACAGGCGATCAATGACAGATCGGGGGTGCAGGCGAGACAGCGGAGGCCGCCATGTTCCATCGCCTTTGGCAGCACCAACATCTTGACGAGCTTGCCGGTTGCGGTCTCCCAAATTCCCACTTGATTGTCAATCAGACCGATAACCCGCCGGCGATCTCCGGACAGCATGAATTGGCTCATGAGGAACCGATTGGCATGCAGATCGCTCTCAAGTTTGACCTCGCTCGTCAACGTCTTCTCGCCAACCTCCCACCGGCGAATGGCGACTGCTTTTTCCGCCGAGACAGTCACCAGATCTTTGCCATCGCGATCGAATCCGACCGCCATCACGTTCCATCGATCCGGTAACACAAATGCCGGCTTGACGGCCTTCAGAACCGGAGGCTGTTCGCGAATTTCTGCCGTCGCCTCGGACAATGACTCGACCTTCACCTTCACTTCCGTTTTGTGCTCCGGTTGCAGCGACACGTTTTCAAACGTCACCCAATGTCGATACGGGCGCAGGCGGTACTCGAAGCGAGCAAGGCGCTCGCGCGGTAACTTGTCTCCGAGAATGAACCGAGCCTTGCTTTGTCCATCTTTGTCGCTTCCCTCCGACTCGTTCAACACCCACACGTCTTTGCCGTCGGAGTCGATGGCCTTGATCTCGAACGCGAACAATTCGGCGCGATTCTTGGGCCATTCCACCGTGAGTTCCGTGTTTTGCTCGTCATCGGCGAATGGGCCGGCTCGTACCAGTTTGATCTGTTGATAGCTCGACCAGTATGGACTCGACTCATCGAGCTTGTTGAGCAACTCGCCTGTCGGGCTGATTTGCTGCGGCGTGCCCCACGGTTCGTCGGTGATCCCGAGTCGAAACGTGTGCGATGCCGAGGGCTGATTCAGAAGAATACTGATCCGGTTGTGGTACGGTTCCGAGATGGGTAAGTGGTGCCCGCCCCTCGCTCCTGGGAACGAACTCAAAGTGATTGCCGGCTGAGTTTTCAAGCCGGCGATTTTGAAAAGGAGATCGCGCGCGTCCGACGACGGCGTTCCTTGAGTGCCGATGATGGTCCCACTGTCGGCTCGCTTCTCGATCGTTGTCCGCAGTTCACGGTCCCAACCTTCGACCTCGCCGATCGGTCGCCCGTCTGGTGTCCAACCCTCGCGAGCCGGTGCCGCGTTCTTGCAGACGCCAACCAACTCGATCATTGGCCCGTTGGGTAACATGGCGGCGTATTTATCGGGCAGCGACTTCACGGAAACCTTCGCGTCGGTCTTCTGCCCCGGCTGGAGCGACACGTTTTCGAACGTCGCCCACTGCCGGAACGGGAGATGTCGATACTCGAAGTGGTCGATCAGTTCGATGGGCAACTTGAAATCATCGGAGCGTTGCGGATTCGCAGCTCCCCATAGTGACGATCCGTAGGTCGAGTGCTTCTTACCTTCTTTGTCGATAGCGACCACCTCGGTCATCGCCCGATCATCGATCGGCGGAGCGTTCCGCCAATTGAGCCGCGTGTGGCCGGTGAGGGGTTCGATGTGATCGGGCTGAATTTTCGCGTAAGCGTCCTGGCACACCCGCGGGACTTCGACTGGATCAACGAGTTTTGCCGCCGCATCGACCTTCTGCCACGGTCCCCATTCCGTTTCCGTCAAGCCGATTCGAAGTTCGGTCTCCTTTTCGGCGGCGTCGATGCTGACGCGAACAGTCGATGGATTGGTGTCGCTTCGGTTCGCACTGAGGACGAGGCGATTCACCCGCCAACCGATCTGCTGTCCATCTGGCAAACCTGAGAATCGGACGAGCAGATCGTGGCTATATTTCGTCGGCTGAGAAGTCTTCGTGGGCCACGCGACCTTGTTCAAAAGCGCACCTCCGTCAGGTCGCCAGCCCTGCGAGTCTGGGTGGGATGATTCCGAATCGACGGCGAGGAGTTCGACAATCGCGCCATCGGGAAATGTGGCGACAAAAGTGAGTGGCGGAAGCGGTCCGGTCGAGACTTTGACGTCGGTCTGCTGTCCCGGTTGCAGCGACACATTCTCGAACGTCACCCAATGCCGATACGGGCGCAACCGGTATTGGAAGCGGGCGAGGCGCTCGCGCGGGAC
>CAZFLF010000937.1:0-3498 GCA_964519825.1 uncultured Pirellulaceae bacterium
TCGCGGCCTAGCGGACGACCGGTTGCGCCCAATGACAAACCACTTTCATTTATTCTTTCGTACCCCGCAACCGAATCTGTCGCGCGGGATGCAGTTTCTGCTAAGTGGCTACGCTTCCTGGTGGAACACTCGCCACGGTCATTCGGGACATGTCTTTCAAGGACGATTTCGCGGACACTTGGTCGAAGATGAAACGTATTTTTGGACCGTCAGCCGGTACGCGCACTTGAATCCTACACCGGTGCTGGTGGATCGTCCTGAACAATGGAAATGGTCGAACTATGCAGGGTACGTCGACCCGAGTCGTCGTCTGCCCTGGGTCGATTACGACACGCTTCTCGACGCCTGGAAAGGCGGATTCGGCGGGCTTAGGCACTGTAAGAGAATTAGTTGCCGAATTGCACCATTAGCCGAAAAGCGCCCTGCGGCTGATCAACCAATGCGGTAGTTAATTGTTTTACGCGGGCTTAGTCCCGCTGCGGGTTATCGCCAATATGTCGAGGCGGGACTTGCGGCAGGAACGCCATCACCGTTTCAGGATGCCATCGATGGTTGGATTCTAGGATCGGCAAACTTTGCTGATCGCGTACGCGAATTAATGACTCCGGCGAATCGTCGGCCCAGCGCGAGGAAGCGTCGGCGGAAAGGAGCGATCCAACACGAAATGTGAAACTTGAAACGATGGCGATTATGAGACGGCCACTGATGAGATATGGAAAGGAGCGTACCGCGCGGCTATGCTGTCGGCGTCCCAGTACCACGTCAGGGGTGCCCGGCGGTACACTGGCGGTCCACACGATTAGGAGAACAGTTATGTCGAAGAAGGTCACGCAACTTCATCGGCGTCGGTTTTTGAAGACCGCCGTTTCGGCTGCAGGTGCCGCAGTGATGGCGCCAACGATCATCCCCAGCTCGGCACTTGGCCGGGACGGTGCCGTCGCCCCGAGCGAGCGGATTGTGGTCGGCGGCATCGGCATCGGAAACCGGGGAACCTACGACCTCGGCTGCTTCCTCGAGCAGAAAGACGTTCAATTCGCAGCGGTCTGCGACGTGAAGGAATCTCGCCGGACTGCGGTGAAGAAAATTGCCGACGACAAATATGGCAATCAGAACTGCAAAATGTATCGCGACTTTCGCGAGCTGCTGGACCGCAGCGATATCGATGCGGTGCTGATCGCCACGGGACCGAACTGGCATGCCACAGCCGCGATGAACGCGGCAAAGGCCGGCAAGGACATGTATTGCGAGAAGCCTTGCACGAAGAACATTGCCCAAAGTCTGATTCTCGCTGAAACAATGCGCCGTACCGGGCGCGTGTTCCAGGCAGGCACTCAGCGCCGCAATCTGCCCCACTTCGCATTCGCCTGCGAACTGGCTCGAACGGGAAAACTTGGCAAACTCAAAAAAGTCTTTGCCCACCCGGCAGGCATGCAAGCCATGACGAGCGGCTGGTTGATTCCGGAGCCCGAACCGAACAAGGAAGTCGTCGACTGGGACATGTACCTGGGACCTGCCGCCTGGCGGCCGTTTAATCCGAAGTTGCTCGACGGTTTCAATTTCGAAAAGGGTGGGGGCCTGGTTGGGGGCGGCGTGCTGGAATGGGGTTCCCATTGCGTGGACCTTTGCCAATGGGCCGTCGGAGATGTTCCGCCTCCCGTTGAGTACAACGCCCCGAAAGATGGACAGTTGGTGGCGCGCTACGAGAACGGCGTCGAGCTAATCTTCCGTGAGACCGGTTGGATTCCACTGGGCTCGTGCCCGGTCCGGTTCGAAGGCGAGACAGGCTGGGTCGAAGCGGGAGACAGCGGCAAGCTCGTATTGAGCTCGCCGGCATTGCTCGCCGGACGAGCGGTTGCCGAAATCGACGGCTACCCGGCGACCTTCCATGTTCGCGATTTCCTCGACTGCGTGAAGTCGCGCAGCGTGCCGAAAGGGAATGCCGACGCGGCCTGTAATGCTCACATCGCCTGTCACGCGGCGAACATCGCGCTCTACCTGGGGCGCCAGATCAAATACGATGAAAAGACACACGAGTTCATCGGCGACGAACAAGCCAATCGTCTGCGATCAGAAGCTCTGCGCGAACCGTGGAGGCTGTAAAGCTGCCAACGCGGCCTGCTGGCGCAACACGACATCCGAATATAGACCCCGTAGGACAAGTGGGACTTATAGGTCTTTTGAGTCCCGTTCCTTTGCTGAAACCACACCGTCCTCAACGCTCAGGACCGATACCATGCACAAGACTCGACAATCCCCAAGTTCTTTCGTTTTGTTTGCAACATTAGTGGTGCTGACCGCCACTTCGGCCTGGGCTGGAGACGGTCCCAATGCGTCCCCCGAAAAAGAAAAAGAACTGATCGCCGTTCTCCGTTCCGATGCACCCAAGGCGGACAAAGCGATTGCCTGCAAACATCTGGCCGTTTACGGCTCGAGTGAGTCGGTCCCGGAGCTAGCGCGGCTCTTACCTGACGAACAGCTGGCCTCGTGGGCGCGGATCGCGCTAGAAGTAATTCCAGGAGAGGCAGCGGACGAAGCGTTGCGAAAGGCGATCGATTCGCTCAACGGAAAACTTCTGGTCGGCACGATTAATTCGATTGGCGTCCGACGGGATGCCGGCGCCGTCGATCCATTGACAGCGCGCTTGAAGGACAAGGACTCCGATGTCGCGTCGGCCGCGGCCGTCGCCTTGGGGCGCATCGGAAATGCCGCAGCGACCAAATCACTCCGAGTATCGTTGGCCGTCGCTCCCGCCAAAGTCCGTTCGGCGGTTGCCGAGGGCTGTGTACTGTGTGCCGAGCGCTGCATGTCCGAAGGCCGCCAGGCCGAAGCAGCGGAGATCTACGACGAAGTCCGCAAGGCAGATGTTCCCAAGCCGAGAATCCTGGAGGCGACCCGTGGAGCGATTCTATCCCGCAAGCAGGATGGAATCGCGCTCTTGATCGAGACACTCCGATCGCCCGACAACGGACTGTTCCAGATCGCGCTGACCACAGCCCGTGAGTTTCAGGGCAACCAAGTGGACGAAGCCCTGGCTGCCGAGATCGCTCGTGCGACGCCGGAACGAGCGTCGCTAATGCTCGTGGCCATGGCCGACCGCAAAGAGACTGTCGTTTTGTCCGCCGTGTTAAAAGCCGCCGGAAGTGGCCCCAAGCAAGTTCGAATCGCCGCCATCGGTGCACTCGGACGCGTGGGGGACGCTTCGTGTCTTTCCCCGATTCTGCAGATTGCGCTCGAATCCGATGCGGAGCTGGTACAAACGGCGAAGACGGCGCTGGCCGACCTTCCGGGTGAGAACGTGGACAAAGATATCGTCGCCCGCCTCGCCAAAGCCGAAGGGAAAATGGTCCCGCTGTTGATCGAGCTCGTCGGGCACAGGCGCATCGACGCCATGCCTGCTCTCTTGAAGGCGGTGGACCATTCCGACAAAGCCGTTCGCAGCGCCGCTCTGACCTCGCTGGGGACGACGGTTCCCGCCAAGAGTCTTTCCGTGCTGGTCTC
>CAZFLF010000938.1:0-3497 GCA_964519825.1 uncultured Pirellulaceae bacterium
AAATCCGACGAGTTGCGGAGCGAGCTCTTCTTCAAACTCGGAGTAACGCAATAACGACAGTTCGCGAATGGATTCATCGAATCTCTCAATGGCCTTTTGCGTGGCATCATTGATGAGGGACTCACGATCGTCGACCGCCTTGGACTTGCCGACGAAGCCACGGTCTTCCAGAACCGTAAGCACTTGTCCCATTTGCTTGGCTGCGTCTGGATAACGGAGGACTCGTTTGGGCCAGAGTTCTTTTGGACGGAAGTTCACGAAGGTCTCGACCATGTCGAGCGGAGCCGGGTCGGTGGGCGTGTCGGCTCGGCCGGCCTTGCCGATCACCGATTCAACTTCCGGGAATCCGCGCAATAGCGCATCACGCGCTTTGAGATCGTCCGCGGATTGCGTGACACTGGCCCGCGGAACAGTAATCGGCATGTCGAGCGTCGTCCCCTCGTCGAGTGCCGGCATGAATGCGACGCCGATTTTTGGAAAACCATGCGCCCATAGTCCAAGCATCACCAGGCTGACGAGCGCCACACTCCTTGATAACACCACTCGATTGACGCGAGATGTAACGATCAACAGCACGACGATGGGCGTACATGCAACAACTGTTATTAACCATTTTGCCGGCCAGTAGTGTGCGACCTGCACCCGCCACCACCATAAGCCGACGAACGCGGTGAACAGCAGGACTGCCTGCAAAAGATAGCGGCAGTCTGAAAGGAGAGACCGAAAGCTGAACTCAAACTTTCCCGTCGTGAAAATAACTGTGAGCGACGTAACGATGAAAAAAGTTACGCTAAATGCCAACTTCCACGCCGTCTCCGAAGCCCCTAGTCCGAATACGGCCTGCAGCGGAAACATGCCGGCCGCAAGAATCAGCAGCGCGGCGAAGGCCCACATCACCAGGTTGCGCCGCGGCAACGCCCACGTTAATAGCGGGCGATAAATAAGGATAAAGCTGCGGACAATCCAGTTTTCCTCCTCGCTGCGTAAATGCCCTTTGAGGAACGTCGGGATCAGCGCAGGCACAACTGTGATAGAGATGAGCGCCACTCCGATCATCGCGAAGCTCTTGGTGAACGCCAGCGGATGAAACAGCTTTCCTTCGCGCCCACTTAGCATGAAGACTGGAATAAAGGACAACAGCATGATCAGCACGGAGAAGAAAATCGGGCGTCCCACCGTGCGGCAGGCCGGAATCACCAACTCGCGAATGTCACCGCGGACTTTGTTGTCCCCGAAATGATCCTTGAGATGATGGGTCGCGTTCTCCGTCATTACGATCGCTTGATCGACGAGAATCCCAATCGAGATCGTGATGCCAGCCAGAGACATAATATTGGCCTGAATGTCGATAATGTGCAGTTCACGCAGCAGCCACATCAGCAGGAACGAAAACAGTACCGCCAGCGGTAGTGTCACGCAGATTACAAAAACGCTGCGGAAGTGCATCAGGATCAGGAGAATCGCGACCGAAGCGATCAGCATCTCGTGCCACATGACTTTGGCGAGGGTGTGAATAGCGCCGTGGATCAGCCGCGTGCGGTCATAGGCCGCCACGATATGCACTCCCGGCGGCAAGCCAGGCTGGAGTTCCTGAATCTTCTTTTTGACAACATTGGTCACCGCGAGCGGGTTTTCTCCGTGCCGCATGAGCACGACGCCGCCGGTGACTTCGTTCCCATCTTTCTCATAAACGCTGCGGCGGAACTGAGTCCCGAGTTGCACGTTCGCGACAGTCCCCACATAGATCGGCGTGCCACGCACCTCGCGAATGACAGTGTTCTCAATATCCTCCGCACCACGGATCCAGCCGACGCCGCGCACGATGTACTCGGCGTTGTTCATTTGGATCACACCACCGCCAGCGGGCAGATTGCTCTTGGCGACCGCGGAGTACAACTCGCCAAATGTCAACCCGTAGGATCGCAAGTCTTCCGGCCGTACATCGATTTGGTACTCCATCGGCGTGCCGCCCACGATGGCGACATCGGAAACTCCCCGAGCCGCGTTAAGCTGCGGCGCGATATAGAACTTGTTTAGCGCCCAGAGACGCCCGGAGTCGATCGGATGTGCCGGGTCGGTTTCGACCGTGTACCAGTAGATTTGTCCCAAGGCTGTTGCATCGGGGGCAAGATAGGGCACGACGCCAGCGGGCAAGAATGTGTTGGCCTGCGCGAGCTTCTCCGTCACGCGCTGCCGGGCAAAGTAAAAATCGATGTCATCCTCAAAGATGATCGTGATCATGGAAAAGTTGAACTCTGACGACGACCGCACCGCCCGTACCCCCGCCAGCCCTTGCAGCTTACGCGACAGCGGATAGGTGACCTGGTCCTCGATCTCGCGCGGGCTGCGTCCCATCCAGTCCGTGAAGACGATAACCTGGTTTTCACTCAGGTCGGGGATCGCATCGACCGGTGTGTGAATCGTCGCGTAAATCGCTCCGACGGTCAGAGCCGCTGTCAGAATCAGCACGAGAAATCGGTTGCGAATTGAGAGTTCGATGATGCGTTCAATCACGGCCGCCCCCTGTCAACGTCTGCGCTTTTGATAGCGTTTGTTGTGGTTTCTTTAATGCAGCCGATCGACAACTGGCACAGCAGACGAACACGGCTTGACCGTCGATCGTTAGCTTCACTGGAACACCCATTGAACCGAGACGGCTCTTCTCCAACACCGCACAGAAGCGTTGTTTTTCCGCCGCCGCACGGTCCTCGGAACTCAGCTTCGCAAGTGCCGCAGTGATTTTTGCTATTACTTGCTCTTCCTTCGCGTCTTTGCCGAGGTTGGAAGCCGGTGGAAGTGGTGTCTTTTGTGCGCGCAACTCTTTGACTTTCGCGACAGTCGCCGCCGGATCGGACAATGCTTTCTCGCGGCAACCGGCACAGCACAGAAAGACGGTTTTGCCACCAATCGTCAGTTTGACCGGAGCGCCCATCGAACCGAGCCGGTTCTGGATGAGCACTGGGCAAAAGCGTTGCTCGGCGGCAGCCTTGCGATCCGCCGGCGAAAGTTTTGCGAGTCCCGCTGTGAGCTTGGCATCGGGATCTTCCGGCGTGCTCGGCCGTACGGTCGTGACACTGGTGTTGGCTCCTGAACCTGCGCTTCCACCGAAATAGATCGAACCGGCCGAAGGGTTCAAACGCGTTTCCGCATCGACCAGGAAAGAACCCGTCGCTACGACTTTAGCACCCGCTTCCAAACCTTCGAGCACCGGAAAGAACGTCACATTATCCGGTCCGGACATCTTGGGTCCGAGTTTGACGAGCACACCCTCGAATAGGCCCGGTTCGGCCTCGCGATAGACGATCTTTTGGCTACCGGTATCGATGACGGCGCTCTGTGGTACGGCGAGCAATTCGCCTTTCTTGAGCCTTTCCAGTCGCGCGGGGTCCGATTCATTTAGGCCCGACAACAAAGCCCAACGCTCTGGCGGCACCGTCAAGGTCACGGTTGCGGTGCTTCCCGGTCGTAGTTTGTGTTCCGGATTGTCGAGTTCGAAT
>CAZFLF010000939.1:0-3494 GCA_964519825.1 uncultured Pirellulaceae bacterium
CCGACAACGCCGTCAGCCTGTCGGATGGATACTGGATACGAAGCAGCATTGCAAAGAGCGATTCTTCGTCGTGGTCATACATCTGAACTTCCGCGATATTCGCCCCCTCCCCGGTCACGTAATGAATGATCGGATCCACGAGGCGGACGTTGTCGGGCCCAACCGCGGTAATCACCGTTTGCATGTAGCACCACTCTCAAAAGCCCAAAAACCACTCGGCGCGGGGGAACGCATTTATCCAGATTCACACCACTGCCGAGCTTGATCAACGTACAGGTTCGTATCGCTTATTGAACCATCGACACCTGCGACAGAATGCATAAGCAACTGTAGCCCATCAACAAACGTTCGTCGCGAGGATGTTGGTCCCGGCGGACTAACCTTCTCCCCACCAACGACTTTCACGAAAGGGCAAGTAGGATCGGGTCCCTTGCAAACCAAACTGTGGCCCGTATCCTGATAAGGTCCATATTCGACAGTGCAGGGGACGCGAACACTGTTCTGCCCGCAGTCCGTAACCAACTTTAGAGGTTCCAAACCTAAAGCGACTGCAGGATCGCCAACGGATGAGCGAGTTGTTGTTTCAATACCATTCCGTGCATCCAACGACGTGGGTCTATCTCTCGTCACTGCTCATGCTCGGCCTGTTCTTTAAGTTCAGCCGGTTCTGGAGCGTGCGCAATCTTGACTTGATACTCTTGATTCTGCTTTCTCCCGGCTTGCTGCTTGTGCATTTTGGCGAACGGATGATGGGCAAGTCAGCCGCCGCCGTCAGTTCCATTGGCCAAACCCCGGAAACAGCAATTTCGGGCAGTGCAGCCCCCGCCGATTCCGAGTCCACGGCGAATTCCGGTGGCGAGGTAGCCGCCGGGATTCCACCGACTGCCGACGATGAAATCAGGCAACCGGTCGACAGTAATCGTGCTACGACGATTGCGATGGCCGGTTACGTGTGGTTGCTCTGCTCGTCCGGGTTGTTTTTGGCTCGGTTATTATTGGATCCAACGATGGTCCGTCGTCCGCTATTGGAACCGAACCTTTCCACCGGAGGATTGGCGTTTCTGGGTTGCTCGTTATTTGTGTTCTTGATGGCGAACGTGGTGAACGGTCGGCCTACCAGCGCGGACTTGCAGGGACCGCGCAGCGCGGCAAAACTGCTGTCGCGAACGGCTGATGGCCAGCATCAAGACCTTGGCATTCACGGCCCTGGCAATGCGCTACTGCATTCGATCCCTGCTTTGGTCACCAACCCCATGCACTGGGGAGAAACGTCAAACGCCTCGGAGACGCGCTACGTCCGAATCGCCAAACTAATGGCCGTGTTGTCCAATTTGGCGATCGTTTTAGGAATCGTTTTGACCGGCTACCGCCACTTTGGGAGCACAAAGATGGGGCTAGGGGCCGCAGCGCTGTACTTGATGCTCCCGTACAACAACTTGATGGCCGGTCACGTCGATCACGTGTTACCGGCGGCATTGTTGGTGTGGGCAATCCTTTGTTATCGCCAGCCATTATGGGCGGGGATGTTCATCGGGATGTCGATTGGCGTAGCGTACTATCCGCTGTTTCTCTTGCCGTTATGGATCAGTTTCTACTGGGAGCGGGGACTGATGCGATTCCTCGTGGGCGTGGTCGTAATGCTTTTGCTGTCGGTTGGATCGCTGGTGTTGATATCGGTCGACATGGCCGACTTCTTGCTGAAAGTCCGAGAGCTATTTGGCATCTGGTTGCCACGAAGCAAGGGCTTGGAAGGCATCTGGGGCTTGGGGTGGGATCCAGCCTATCGTTATCCGGTGTTAGCCGCGTTCATTGCGATCAGCGGCGCGTTTGCTCTATGGCCCGCACAGAAGAATCTCGGAACGTTGTTGAGTTGTTCCGCGGCGGTAATGGTTGCAACGCAGTTCTGGCACGGGAATGGCGGCGGCTTGTTCATGGCCTGGTACCTGCCGTTGACCTTGCTGACGATTTTCCGACCCAATTTGGAAGATCGAGTCGCTTTGTCCGTGTTGGGAGAGGGTTGGTTCCCGCGCCGTAAGCTGCGACTTGCCAACGTCGATCAAGCGGCGTAGCCGGCGAGCATCCTACTCGCGGCCTGCTTATTCTTTCGAGACGTCTTGATGCCCTCTTGGATCGGCCAGGCTCAACAGCCGGATCGTCACCTGTGTCGCCGGATTACCGCGCGAGTGATTCAAAACCGCCTCGGCTTGAGCATAGAATCACGCTTTCAATGTTCCACACATTCTGGCCTGCTTCTACGAAAGGAATGACTCCGCATGAATCGCATGACTACTCCCGCGAGTTGCCTGCTGCTTTGCGCAATCGTTTCCGCAATCCACAGCGCCGAAGTTGCTCCGGCACCAAACGGCAAGCTTCGCATCATTGTGTTCGGGGCTCATCCGGATGACGCGGAGTTTAAGGCGGGCGGGACTGCGATTCTCTGGGCGAAACTCGGCCATGAAGTGAAACTCGTTTCGGTTACCAATGGCGACATTGGGCACTGGCGCATGGCCGGAGGGCCGCTGGCACTACGGCGGCTGGCCGAGGCTCAAGCGTCGGACAAGGTCCTCGGAGTCGCGACCGAAGTGCTTGACATCCACGATGGTGAGCTTGAACCGAACCTGGAGAATCGCCGCAAGATCACTCGAATCATTCGAAATTGGCAGGCCGACATCGTGATCTCGCACCGGCCATGGGACTATCACCCGGATCATCGATACGTGGGAGTTTTGGTACAGGATGCCGCATTCATGGTCACAGTTCCTTTCATCTGTCCCGATACACCCACCTTGAAGAAGAATCCGTTGTTCCTGTATTCCAGCGACGGATTTCTGAAGCCGTATCCGTTCCGTGCCGACGTCGCCGTATCGCTGGATGAGGTCTTCGATCAAAAAGTGGCTGCCGTGCATGAGCTTGAATCGCAGGTATATGAGGGAGGTGCGAGCGGCAGCGAAGAATTCATGCGAGACGTCCCACCTGCTTCTGCCCCCGACGCACGAAAGAAGTGGCTACGCGACAAGTGGGAGTCTCGTCAGCGCGCCGAGGCCAACCGGCACCGGGAATCGCTGATCAAGTGGTATGGTTCGGAGAAGGGCCAGGCGGTTCGATTCGCCGAAGTATTCGAGATTTGCGAATACGGACGCAAACCAAACGACGCCGAGCTGAAATCCCTGTTCCCATTTCTGGGGAAATGATGGTGGAGATCAGGCGATGCCAAGCCGGGAATTGCCGAACCTGCAGGGAAGAGCTGCCGTCGTGACAGGGGCCGCGAGCGGCATTGGACGCGCCATTGCGTTGGCGCTGGCGGAACATGGTGCACAGGTCTTCGTCGGTGACTACGATCCCCTGCCGCAGACTTCCGACGATTACCAGCGACTGGGTATCGTTGAAAGTCGATGCGACGTTCGAGTGGATGCCGATGTGCGATCCTTGATCGAAATGGCTGCGGCCGCGGCGGGCGGACTGGATTACCTGGTGAATAACGCTGGGATCGGCCT
>CAZFLF010000940.1:0-3493 GCA_964519825.1 uncultured Pirellulaceae bacterium
GCGATGGCTTGTCGCATGGCGGGAGTCGGTTTTGTCACGGTGTCACTGCGGAGATCAATGTTGGGGGGGGACATGGTGAAAAAAAACTCCTCGCACGTACAGCGTGGCGACGTCAGGCCAGAGACTGAGTTGCTACCTGGGCATTGGTTCCAAGCGTAAACATCCAAGAGATTATACCTGAGGCAGCCTGACGGTGCTTGGCGTGCGCACCCGTCCCGCGCGTGGGTCAGCGCAGGTGAACAAAGTGGCCGCGTCTCTCCGAGACGCGAGCCCTGGCGGCACAAACGGCCACAGAGTGCTGGGGCCGCGCGTCTCGGAGAGACGCGGCCACGGTCGTCAAGAGGGTAAAAAATGAGGGTAGAAAAATCGATCCAATTGGGGGGCTGTCGCCATGTTTTTACCATTGCTGTTTTTACCAGGCGGAATCTTTGCGGGTCCTCATCGGCATCGTGCGGATTCAGGTGTGCAGGTATGCTTTCGGTTCATGAGCGTTCGGGGTTAGGAACAAGTTGCGGCCGGATTTGATTTGCGGAATAGCGAAGGCGGACGTACCGTGCCGGAGGTCTGAGGTTGGAATGCTAAATGCAAAACAACTTGGTTACCGGCTGCCGGTCGTCGAACGCGACTTTTCATCGGCTTGGTGGGTGGCCTTCGCTTTGTGGCACGTGTTGGCAATCTCGATGCCAATTCGTCGAGCTTGTGGTGAGTTTGTTCAGCCCCTCTCCGGCTGGGCGTTGTTGGGTGTTGTATTGTTCGTCCTTGGTGCATCGAGTTTGTTACGCATCTCCGCGCGATGGCTTGGGGTGACGATTTACACCGGGCACTCGAAATTGACACAAGGCGGCCAAGAGAGAGACGCGAATGTTCCAGTTCGGCCTGTACTGGGGATAAGTCCGGCCGGCGAGAGACTGGTAGCCATCCTGCCCACGATCGCGGGTTTTCTGATTGTGGGCTCGGTATCCCTAGCTGGTTCATCTCTGTTTTTTATCATCTTGGTTTGGGGGGTGTTGATCGCGTCCGAAACGGCTTGGCTGGCGCGAATCTTCTCTACACCGCAGAAGACAACACTGCGAATCGGCACTGGTTCGCCCAGCATCACTTCGGCGTCCGATACGTTCACAACACCTGCCTCAAAGGGGGCGATGAACGCAGAATCAACTGCTGTCCTGAACTTGGACGACGGCTCGTTGCCATCGGGCGTCACCCAGCAACTCATCCGAACGCAACACGATCACGGAGAGAGCCTCAGCGGATTGCTGCGTGTCGACTTTCCGGTCGGTGAGCGCACGCAATTCGTTCATCTCGCTTTTTGTCCCCCCTTCGTGAATTTACCCGAGATTCACGTGGCTCAGGTCTCGGGTCCAACGGTTTCAGTGAAAATGGCTCAAGCCGAGACGTTCGGCATGCGGATCGAGGTCAAGCGGAACCAAACTGAATTCGAACCGCTGTCCGTGGTGCTGGAAATCGAAGCGACGGCTGCGGCGGACAAATGATTTGCGCCAGTTATGAATTTATCCAGGTTCCAGGCTGCCCATCGACACCAGGTCAATCGCATGATTCGGTGAGTCTGGCTAAAATCAATTCGTCGTCGATAAAATCCGCTCCGGAATTCCAAGGTGAGTTTCCAACATGTCAGTTAGCGACGGTTTTGACGGCGTCTTGCGCGAATGCCAGCGACCAACGGGAGCGAACGAGTGCCAAACGATCGCACCCAGTTGGTCGTGGCCCTGCCCCCGTAGGAACGTTGCCCGATGTGTGAGAAGAGCGGGAAAATTCCCGTTCGTGGTTTTGCTTGTGGTCGGAGTCGGATGTGTCCCCAGCTCCGAACCGCAACATTCCGAGAATCAGCCGCCAGCCAATCCTTCTGTGGCAACGACCGGTGTGACGCCAGCGCCTGCCGCTCCAATGCCTGCCGCTCCTGCCCCGGTGGTACCCGCGACTGAGCAAGTCACTCGTGTCGCGCCTTCGCCGGCCGCCAACCGGCCATCTGGCCCGGGACGCAGCCGGTCGCGGGGTCAGCGCAAAGAGCCCCCACCGGATTCCGCGCCAGGATCGTCACCCGAGAAACTGAAACAAGGCGTGCTCGAACGTGCGGATGCAGCTCGAATGGTCGTGTCAGAACTACAGAAATCGACGTCCTATGCTCCAACGCTGGTTGTATGGCTTGTCGATCGCTCAGCCAGTTGTCGCGAGATGGTTGCTGATTTTGGCCGGTTGACTCGAGCGCTGGTCGGCGACCTGCCGGCGGGTGGTTCGGGCGACGAGGCGAAACTTTTGACCGCTGTTGTCACGTTTGGCAGCGATGTGCAGTTTGTGGTCGACCCACCCAGCGCCGATCCGGCTGCCATTTGTTCCGCGATCGAAGGGCTGCCGGCGGACGAGTCGGGTAAGGAGGTCACGTTCGCCGCAATCAAAGAGGCCACGACGAAGTTCCTCCCCTATCGAACCGAAAAGCAACGCGAGGTGCTGTTCATCCTCGTCACCGACGAAGCGGGGGATGACGCAGAGTTGGTCGATCAGGTGATCGATGCTCCTCGGCGAGCGGGCATTCCCTTCTACGTAGTGGGAGTTCCTGCCCCGTTTGGCAAGGATGCGGCACTTACACCGCAGGTCGAGGCGGGTTTGGACTATAAACCGTCTGGCAATTGGTTGGCCATTCGCCAAGGCCCCGAGTCGCGTTATTCCGAAAAAATGCGACTCGGTTATTGGGGGGGCAGCACGGAATTGGATGTGATGGATTCTGGTTTTGGGCAGTTTGCATTGGAGTGGTTGTGTCGCGCGACCGGCGGTCGATACCTTGCGTTGCGGCCCGACGCGAGTGAGTTTGCGTTCGTGTCGGCGTTGAACATGCAATGGCCGTCGCCTGGCGGGCCGCGATTCGACCCCGAGATCATGCGACGGTATGCCCCCAATTATGTGTCGGCTGCGGATTACCAAGCATTGCTGGCCGGGAACAAGGCGCGTCACGCCTTGCACGAGGCCGCCAAATTGAGCGACGTCGAGTTGTCGGAGTTTCCACAAACCGTATTCAACAAGGCGGACGAACCAACTATGGTCCGCGTTCTCAGTCAGGCACAGCAGGTGGCCGCCAAGCTGGAACCAATGGCTAACCGCTGGTACGAAGTCTTGGAAAAGGGGGAGGCGGATCGCGCCAAAGTCACCGAACCTCGGTGGCAAGCCGGTTTTGACCTCGCGCTGGGACGAGCTGCCGCGGTGAAAGCCAAGGTCGACGGCTATAACAGCATGCTGGCGACACTGAAACGTGGGAAGTCGTTTCAAAACCCCGCCAGCACCGCCTGGGTGCTCGAACCTGCCGACTCGGTGGAAGGAGCCAGCGCCCTGCAAAAGCTTATCGATAAATCCAAGACGTACTTGACGCGAGTTGCGACCCAACACGCCGGCACTCCGTGGGCGAAACTCGCAGAAAAGGAATTGCAGATCCCCTGTGGTTGGAAATGGACGGAGCGGTGATTTTGACCTGACGGCGGCACTG
>CAZFLF010000941.1:0-3492 GCA_964519825.1 uncultured Pirellulaceae bacterium
TCAGCGCGGCATACAGCGTTGTCGTCTTGCCGGAACCTGTGGGTCCGGTCACCAGAACAATTCCGTTGGGTCGCCGGATCAGTTGCAGGAACTGCTGATACATATCTTCGGAGAGGCCGAGCTGTTTCACGCTGACTTTGATATTGTCTTTATCCAGTAGACGCATGACCACTGATTGGCCATGACTTGTCGGAATCACGCTGACTCGCAGATCCAGTTCTTTTTCGCCGATTGTGACTTTAATGCGTCCATCCTGGGGGCGACGGCGTTCGGCAATGTCGAGTCTGGCGAGAATCTTGATACGGGACAGGATGGCGCCGTGTAGTCGGCGGGGAGGACTGTCGCGTTCGATCAGCACACCGTCGATCCGATACCGAATTCGGACCCGATCTTCAAATGGCTCAACGTGGATATCCGACGCGCGAAGCTGAACTGCTTCCGTGATCATCAGTTGCACGAGCCGGATCACTGGGGCGCTGTTTTCGTCCACGACGTCGGCCGCCCCGGTGGTTTCTCCTTCGGTTTCCGTGAAATCGATGGCGGTATCCGTAAATTCTTGCAACATCGAGTCGGCGCTTTCACCTTCCTCCTGGCCGTAGTACCGGTTGATCGCCTCGACGATGTTTTCCTTGGGTGCGAGGGCGACGTCGACCCGGCGGTTAAGGATGAATCGGAGCTTGTCGATGGTCTCGATATCCATTGGGTCGCTCATGAGCACGACCAACGAATCCTCGTCTTCTCGCATGGGCAGAATGTTGTTTTCGCGGGCCACGGATTCCGGCACGAGTTCGATCACGTTTTCCGGAATGCTGACCTCCTTGAGGTCGACGTACTCGAGCTTATGGGCCTCGGCCATCGCTCGCATGACTTCTTCACCGGTGGCATACTGCAATTGCAGGAGGCAGTCAGCCGATTTTGTATTGGATTCGCGAGCCATTCGCTCTGCTTCGGAGAGCTGGTCGAGGCTGACGATTCCGCGGCGAAGTAGGATGTCGGTAAAGTTCCTGGAAGCCATAGTGCCTTCTCGAACGCTGGAAATCGGACGGCGCCACAATTGTCAATGATTGGACAAGCTGGAATGGCTGCCGTGTATAGGTTTGACGAACCAAGTGTACACTCTTGCTCAATCCGAAGTAGTTGTCAATAAACGGCGGTCAAACCGCCCCTAGAGCCAGGTGCTGGTTTGCGGCACAATGGACCGCTTCCTTTCCATTGTCCGAGGCCGACCGCCATGCAATTTCACGGGACCACGATTCTCACACTGCGACGGAACGGCAAGGTCGCGATGGGTTGTGACGGCCAGGTGACTTTGGGGACGGCCATCGTTAAGGCGGATGCAGTGAAGGTGCGGCGGCTGATGAGCGACAAAGTGCTTTGTGGCTTTGCCGGCTCCAGCGCGGATGCCTTTGCATTACTCGAGCGATTTGAGTCAAAACTCAAGGATTACCCCACCAACTTGCCGCGTGCCGCCACCGAATTGGCCAAGGAATGGCGGACGGATCGGGCGTTGCGTCGCCTGGAAGCCCTGATGGCGGTTGCCGACGCCAAATGCACGTTATTGATCAGTGGCACTGGGGACGTGATCCAGCCCAGCGACGGAGTCGTTGGCATTGGTTCGGGGGGGAACTATGCCTTGGCGGCAGCGCGAGCGTTGATGATTCACTCGACTTTGAATGCGGCGGAAATCGTGCGAGCAGCCCTGGGAATCGCCGCCGAAATCGACATCTATACGAACAACAATCTTGTGGTGGAGGAACTCGAGTGCTGAATCTTCCTGCGCCGGCAGGCAACTCGTCGGACGAACGTCGCGAGCTGACCCCGCGCGAAATCGTGGCGGAATTGGACCGCTATATCGTGGGACAGAAGGATGCCAAGCGATCCGTCGCGATCGCAGTCCGGAATCGCTGGCGTCGCCAGCAACTCGCCGAGGACATGCGGCACGAGGTGGCGCCGAAGAACATCATGATGATTGGCCCAACCGGGGTGGGAAAAACCGAGATTGCCCGGCGGTTGGCCAAGCTGACCGGCGCTCCGTTCATCAAAGTCGAAGCCACGAAGTATACCGAGGTCGGATATTACGGCCGCGACGTCGAGAGTATGGTTCGCGAGTTGGTCGAGAATGCGATCGGGTTGGTGCGGCAGCGTGAACGCAAGAACGTCGAAGGGGCCGCGCGGCAACGAGTCGAAGACCGGTTGCTCGAGTTGCTTTGCCCACGACCTGGACTGCAGGAGGACGATGAACTTGGGGAACAGCCTGGGAACGAGAAAGAACAGTCGAGCCGTAAGCAATACGAGCGGACGCGGAACAAAATGCTGGCGATGCTGCGGTCTGGCGAACTCGACGAGCGTCGCGTGGAAATCACCGTGGAAGCCAAGGCCACGCCAGTGATGTACGCCGGTACCGGCATGGAGCACATGGACATCGACCTGCAGGGAATGTTCGAAAAGATCCTCCCCAAACACACATCTCGTCGCGACATGACCGTAGCCGCGGCCCGCGACTTCCTGTTTGAGCAGGAATGTGATGCCTTGCTGGAGCCTGAGAAGATCAACGGGGCGGCGATCGAATTGGCGGAAAATCTGGGAATTGTGTTCATCGACGAACTCGACAAGATCGTGGCCAGCGAAGGCAAGGGAGCGGATGTTTCGCGGCAGGGAGTGCAACGCGACCTGCTGCCAATTGTCGAAGGGACGACGATTCAGACCCGCTACGGTTATGTCCGCACCGATCACGTGCTGTTTGTCGCGGCCGGGGCCTTTCACAAGAGTAAGCCCAGCGAATTAATGCCCGAACTCCAGGGTCGTTTTCCGATTCGCGTCGAATTGCAGGATCTCACGAAAGAGGACTTCATTCGCATCCTGACGGAACCCAAGAACTCGCTGACCCGCCAGTACATCGCCCTGATGGCGACCGAAGAGATCCAGCTGGAATTTACCAGCGACGCGATCGATGCGATTGCCTCGTTCGCCCACCATGTGAATCAATCGACGCAGAACATCGGTGCTCGACGGCTCTACACCATCATGGAGCGACTGTTGGAGGAACTCAGTTTCGAAGCCCCCGATATCCGCCCGGCCAAAACCACTGTCAATGCGGAATATGTCAACAGCCGTTTGCAGGCAATCGCCGCCGACGAAGATCTGAGCAAATTCATCCTGTAGCCCCATTCGACCCCAGCCACTCTCATTGCAGTCGCAATTCACTCAGCGGGTCGACTTGGTTCCAGATTATCGTGCGTTGTCGGCCGCCGCCGCCGCAGCCGGATCGAGAGGGATAAAACTCTTGCCCAATCGCCCGCCATAGTTACCAGCGGAGATGCGAACTAATCCTGGCGTGGTTGCAGCCTCGTCGATCGCGGCGTAGGTGGCGCGTGCGACGGTCGCGAGATCGCGACCGTTGATAATGATTTCCATGATCGACGTCACCCCATCTGGCACCTTCGATTCGGGGCCCAGTTTTGTTTTCAGGGTCGGACAGTATTTTTCATTGGT
>CAZFLF010000942.1:0-3485 GCA_964519825.1 uncultured Pirellulaceae bacterium
GTGTCGGTAGACAAAAAACTCTCAAGCTCTTCGGGTTACGGGTCACAAATCGACACTAGCAATACAAGACTCAATAAACGATTCAGCTGCCGACGGAGACTACCGAGCCCGAGTTTTGCTTCCCGCCGGCGAATCACTATTGAGACACCAAGAGACCCATGCATGGAATCCAGTGACGATTTGCAATCAGTTGAAAAGCTCCACGCAGCGTGTCGCCGGATTACCGGCGAGTTGGCCAAGGTCATTGTGGGTCAGAATCACGTCATCGAAGAGTTGCTCGTGGCGTTGTTTGCGCGCGGGCATTGCCTGCTCGTCGGCGTGCCTGGACTCGCGAAAACGCTGATGATCCGCACCCTGGCCGACGCGCTGTCGCTGAAATTCAATCGCATCCAGTTCACTCCCGATCTAATGCCCTCCGATATTACGGGCACCGAAGTCATTCAGGAGGACAAGGCGACCGGCGCTCGCGAGTTTCGCTTTCTTCCCGGGCCGGTCTTCGCCAATATCGTCTTGGCCGATGAGATCAATCGGACGCCCCCCAAGACTCAAGCGGCGCTGCTTGAGGCCATGCAAGAGCACCAGGTCACGGTGGGAGGTCGCAAGCACCGGCTCGACGAACCATTTTTCGTCTTGGCTACCCAGAACCCGATCGAACAAGAAGGGACATATCCACTTCCCGAAGCCCAGCTCGACCGATTCATGTTTCACGTGCGCATCGACTATCCGACTGAAGACGAGGAACTGGAGATTGTGCGGCGAACCACTGCGGACCTTGAAACCACCGTCTCGCCGGCGCTGTCCGCGGAAGAAATCGTCGGCCTCAGCCGGATCGTCCGCCGGATTCCGATCGCGGACCACGTTGCGCGATACGCGTTGCAGCTAGCGCGGCTCACGCGGTCCTCGGAGCCCACCGCGCCGGACTTTGTGCGTCAAAATATTCGCTGGGGGGCCGGACCGCGGGCCAGTCAATACTTGGTACTTGGAGCCAAGGCGCGCGCCGTATTACAGGGCCGGACATTCGTAACGCACGAAGACATTCAGGCAGTCGCCGCGCCGGTGCTGCGTCATCGTCTCAAAACCAACTTCACCGCCGACGCCGAAGGGATCACGCCCGACGAGATTGTGCGACGGTTGATTCAATTCGTCCCAATTCTGGAACAGAAGGACGGCCGTGACCGGGGATCACTTGCATCCGTATTTCGAGCCGCAGACGCTCGCTAAGCTGCACGGACTGCAACTCCGCGCGCGAAGTATCGTGGAAGGCTACGTGGCCGGATTGCACCGCAGTCCGTTTCACGGGTATTCCATCGAATTCGCCGAACACCGCGAGTATGCGCCGGGCGACGATCTCCGTTACGTCGATTGGAAGGTCTTCGGCCGCACCGATAAGTACTACGTCAAGCAGTACGAAGACGAGACCAATTTGATCTGTTATCTCGTACTGGATATCAGCGAGAGCATGCAGTACCGCGGTCCTGCTTCGTCCATGTCGAAGTTCGAATACGCCCAGTGCCTCGCCGCGGCCTTGGCTTGGCTCGTCTTGCAGCAGCGGGACGCGGTGTCGCTCGTGACGTTCGACGATCAGATTCGCGCGAACGTCCCAGCGAGCAATAGTCCAGCCCATTGGAAGCATTTAGTGGACGTGTTGGAATCCGCCCGTCCGGCGGCCAAGACGCGCGCCGGCGCAGTGCTGCACGAGTTGGCGGAAAAGTTTTCGAAGCGAGGCGTGGTGATTCTGCTCAGTGATCTACTTGATGATGTCGTCTCATTGACCGCCGGCTGGCGACATTTGCGCCACCAAAGGCACGATGTGGCGGTGTTGCACCTGCTCGACGCAGCGGAGTTGGAATTTCCTTTTCAGCGGCCCATGCTGTTTCGCGGATTGGAACAGGGTCCTCGCGTCGTCACGGACCCCGCGCCACTCAGACAGGCGTATCAGGCAGAATTACAAGCATTCTTGCAAGCCGTAAAGGTGTCCTGCCAGGAACGTGAAATCGAGTATCGAATGCTCCGCACCGACCAGCCGTTCGATCGCGCGCTGTCGTCGTTTATCTCATCCCGCATGTCGAAGGTGAGATGATGGCGCCGGTGCTGTGGGGAATGTGGAGCCTGGGAAGTGGAGCGATGTTGGCGTGGGGCGCCGCAGTTGCGATCCCGCTCGCAATCCACTTGTGGAGCCGACGTCGGCATCAGGAAATCTCCTGGGCAGCCATGGCATTCTTGTTGGCGGCAATGAAAAAGCACTCGCGGCGGATTCGCATCGAGCAACTGGCATTGCTCGCGGTGCGAATGCTGCTGCTCGCACTGCTTTCGGTCGCCCTCGCGGACCCCTTGTGGTCCTGGTCTGCGAACTCGGGTCACGCGACTAGCACTGGGGCAACACATTATCTCTTCGTGGTCGACGCTTCGTTTTCGATGGCGTTTCGCGAACGCGATCAGACCCTGCTGCAGACCGCGCAGGATCAGATGCGTCGGATGGTCGAGCAAAGCGAGGAAGGGGACGGGTTCTCCTTGTTGCTCATGGAACGACCACCACGAGCCATCATCGCCGACGTGGGATTCGATCGGAGTGAGGTGCTACGCCAGATCGATCGTTTGCAAGTGTCCCACGATGGTGCGGACTTGCCAGCAACCCTCTCCGCTGTCGAGCAGTTAGCCCGGCAGGCGCGCGCGAGTCACCCTCGACTGGTCCGGCAACGCATCTGTGTGTTCACCGATCTGGGCCAAAATACCTGGTCGGAAGTCGCCGCGCCGGCCAGCCGAGAAACCATTGAACGACTGTCGACAGTCGCCGAATGGGTGCTGCAGGATGTCGGCGTGGAAGAGCAAACCAATTTAGCGGTTACGGCGTTAACCGGCACGCATTCGGTGGCGACCCCCGGCGAACCGCTGCGGCTGACGGCCGAGGTTCAGTCCTTTGGCACTGGCAAGCCGGTGGCGACTCGCGTTGAGTTCCTGATTAACGGACGCGTGGCACATGCTGAAGACGTGCAGATTCCAGCAGGGGGCCGGCACAATGTTTCATGGGAATCCTCATTCGAATCCACCGGGGATCAAGTCATTTCCGCCCGGATCCCGGCGGATAACTTGCTGCTCGACAACGAACGCTGGCTGGTCGTCCCAGTACGACGCTCGTTGAAGGTTCTGTGCGTCGAAGGCGAACCGGGTGCGGCGGAGTTTGTCGCTTTGGCACTCAACCCTGAGTCGCGGATCGACGCGCCGATACAAACGACCCTCGCCGGCGAGAGCGCGCTCCTCGAACAGGACCTCGCCCAATTTGATTGTGTGTTTGTCTGCAACGTCGGTCGCGTGACATCCTTCGAGGCTGCGGCGTTGCGCCGTTATGTCGAGCACGGGGGGGGCTTGGTAATCTCGCTAGGGAATCAAGTCCAAGCCGACAACTACAATCGCGAACTGGCCGCGAGGGCGACAGCGCTGCTCCCCGCGCGGCTCGGTGAGATCGAACGTGGCGAGCAGTTATTCGA
>CAZFLF010000943.1:0-3482 GCA_964519825.1 uncultured Pirellulaceae bacterium
CCAAGCACCGGTTGGCGGACGGCGATCAGGTGCGGGTTTGTGACGTGTCGTTCACGTTCAAAGGTAACCTTCAGGCCGCCACCGGCTCGAAATCGTTTACTCCGAAGCTGGACGAATCGAGTTTTCGCGCGGTCATGGTCGACGAGGATGGGTCGAGCGGCTCGACAATCATGTCGAAGCTTGATGTGCGGTCGGGACGCAGCGGAGCACAACTGCAAGCCAGCGCTGAGGCCAAGCTGAAGGCTCTGATCGAGATTACGCAAAGTCTTAGCAGGGCCGTGTCGCTGGATGCCGTGTTGCCACAAGTGCTCGACAGTTTATTCCGCATTTTTGTGCAGGCGGATCGCGGTTTCATCGGTTTGATCGAAAAGGGAAGTGGCAAGCTGATTCCGCGGTGGACCAAGCTCCGTCGGGCCAACAGCGACGAGACGATCCGCGTCAGCCGCACTATCGCGAAACAGGTGCTGGAGACCAAAGAGGCGATCCTTTCGGCCGACGCCGCCAGCGACTCCCGTTTCGAGATGAGCCAAAGCATCGCCGATTTCCGCATCCGGTCCATGATGTGCGCACCCCTGGTCGATAGCGACGGTAAAGCGATTGGAATGTTGCAAATCGACACAATGGACCAGCGGCAGCGCTTCACCGAAAGTGATCTCGAGTTGCTGGTGAGTGCCGCTTCGCAAGCTTCGATCGCGATCGACAATGCGCAACTTCACGATGAGGCGATCAAGCAACGCACGATGGAACGTGACCTCGAACTCGCGCGCGAGGTGCAGAAGGCGTTTCTGCCGGAAAAGCAGCCGAGCATTGCCGGATACGAGTTTTATGACTACTACCAGGCGGCCAATCAGGTCGGCGGCGATTACTACGATTATGTCGACCTGCCGAACGGCCGCGTGGCCGTGATCGTGGCCGACGTGGTCGGGCATGGAGTCGCCGCGGCAATGTTGATGGCGAAGATGTCTGCCGAAGCGAGATTCTCTCTGCTGGTGGAAGCCAGTCCATCCGCTGCAATCAATCGCTTGAACAATAAGATGAGTCGGCTGCAACTCGATCGCTTCGTGACCTTCGTCATGGCTGTGCTCGATCCGCAGACGCATTCCGTTACGATCGTTAATGCCGGCCACATGGCCCCCATGTTGCGCCGTGCCAATGGCACTCTGGAAGAACCAAGCGGTGAAGAATCTGGGCTGCCGTTAGGAGTGATGGAAGATAGCCAGTATGAATCGGTGCGCATCGAACTCTCCTTGGGCGACTCGATGACGATGTACACCGACGGCATTGACGAGGCGATGGATCGCGATGGCAACCAATACTCCATCGACCGGATGCGCAAGTTGGTCATAGGGTCGGACGGCTCGCCCAAAGGGATCGGCGAGCCCCTTATGACCGATGTGCGAAAGCACTTGGATGGCAAACCTCAGGACGATGACATTTGCTTGGTCTGCTTGCGGCGAATTTCATCGGGAAACCCCGGAATCCGCGAAACGGCGCCGGCGAAGCAGAGTTCATGACTCATATTGGTCTCATCGGTCTGGGGCTTGTTGGCAGCGCTCTCGCGGAGCGGCTGCTCGCCGCAGGGCACATCGTCTCCGGGTTTGATCTCGACGAGTCGTGTTGCGGACGCCTGACTCAACTGGGCGGGAACTCGGCCGCGTCCGCGCTGGAAGTCGCAACGGTGGCGGACGTTTGTCTGCTCAGTTTGCCGACATCCAATATCGTGGCGATGGTACTGGCGGATCTCGTCAAGTTGCTCGCTGGCAAAACTGTCATTGACACGACAACGGGTGAACCGGAAGCAACGGCTCGTTTGAGCGCGGCCCTGGCTGCTCAGGGTGTTACCTACTTGGATGCGACGATCGTTGGATCAAGCAAGCAGGTGCTCGCTGGGGACGTGTTAGTCCTTGTGGGAGGCGCGGAGCCGGCCTTCCACGCCTGTCATGAACTTTTCGATTGCTTCGCGCGGCAGACGTTCTATTTGGGAACATCGGGAAGCGGAGCTCGGATGAAGCTAGTGGTGAACCTGGTCTTGGGTTTGAACCGGGCCGTGCTGGCGGAAGGATTGACTTTTGCCCGTGCCTGCGGCGTCGATCCCACCCGGGCCTTGGAAGTCTTGCGCGCCGGCCTATCGTATTCGCGTGTGATGGATACGAAGGGGCGCAAGATGTTGGAACGGGATTTTGCCGTGGAAGCCCGGCTTAGCCAGCATCACAAGGATGTCGGTCTCATCCTGGATTCCGCCCGCCGCGCGGACCTGGAATTGCCGCTTACACAGGTTCATCAACGACTCCTGTCCGCTGCCGAATCTGCTGGATTCGGCGATGCCGACAATAGCGCGATCATTGCCGCGTTCGAACAACGAGTCCGCGGCGAGTCGGACAATCCGCCGGAATGATCTGGGGCCGACCGGCGACCTGAGATTAGAATGCGGCGCGACGGCGTGATGGTACTACCGCAGGAGTTCGACGTGAGCGGCGAAGGAACTGATTGGTTATTCAGTAGTTCCAAGTTCTCTGCATGGGTTGTGATTCCTAGGGTCTTTACGCCGAAGGCGTTACACATATCAGCCCAGGGTCGCGGCGATTGGCCGCGCACCCTGGGTGACGAGTCCAATACACGACCTTACCCTGAAAGGGTTACACACTGCGGTAGCGCTCGATTGTTTAACCCCTTCGGGGTAACGAACACGAAGGTGGACCGCAACCCAGGGTGCGCTCGCCTTGCTCGCGACCCTGGGCTGATATGTGTAACGCCTTCGGCGTAAAGGCGATTTGACTCGCGATCAACGTCACGGAAACTTGGAACTACTGTCATTGGTCATTCGAGCTTGGTCATTCTTTAGTCATTAGTGCTTAGGAATTAGTCATTCGAAATGGATCTGCAGTGGAATGAGTGGAATGAACGGAGTCGTGCCATGAACAGCCCGCGAATGCTCGCGATGGTTTGCGCAGTGACGCTGTTGACGTTTTTGGGCTGCAATGCGCACCGGCCGAAGAAGTTTTCCAGTCCGGAGGACATGGAACAGTATGCCACGCTGCCGTTCGCGCTAGCCACGCACAATGCTGAGCTGCGGGCCGAACTAGCTCGAGTCGTCGCGGAAGGCGGAACCCCCGCCCAAATTGCAGCACTGAGCGGCCCGGAAAAACCGGCCGCCAACGGCCCGACTCCGACGACAATCTTCGCAGAGTTGGCGGAGATCTTTCCCGTAGATACTCGTGACTTGCTCGCGCAGCGTTTGCTGGCGGTATATCCCGATACCCGGTTTCTCTTCGCACCACTGGTCCGCGGCACGGCCCGTGAGCTGTTGCAAGGAGCCGACGTGCGACGGGGCAACTTTCAACGCTTGATGTTGACCGCGTCTTTGCAACCGGCTTATCCGCATACGCTCGGCATCGGTGCCGACGCCAGCTACCTCACGGCGGTGGAGGTGGGGAATCGACTGACTGGAATCAATATCGCTGAACTGCTGGACTCCGATCGCA
>CAZFLF010000944.1:0-3476 GCA_964519825.1 uncultured Pirellulaceae bacterium
GATCGGCGTATTTGATCGCCGCGTGTCCCACCACCTCAGCGATCCGGCGGCGGTCGTCCTCCGACAACTCTGGACCGTTCGGCTTCTCATCGTCGTTCTTTTTCACCACTTCGTAGGCGCGGCGCACCGCCTCGTCGAGCAAACTCTCTAATCCGATCGTCTCACCGGATCGCGTCTTGTAGGGCTTGCCGTCTTCACCCAGCACTGTGCCGAAGCTGATGTGGCGCAGGTCAACGCGATCGAATCCCCAGAGCTTCGCGGCGGCGAACAGCTTGTCAAAATGCTCGGATTGCCGATGATCGACGACGTACAGCACCACGTCAGGCCGCCACGTTTCCATCCGGAACTGGATGGTGGCCAAGTCGGTTGTCGCATACAGGAACGCACCATCTTTTTTGCGAATGATCATCGGCGTCTCAAAGCCATCCAGGAAGACGCATGTCGCTCCTTCGCTCTCCCGCGCGAGCCCGAGCCGCAGGAAATCCTCGACCACGGCCGCCAGCCTGTCCTGGTAGAAGCTCTCGCCGTGCGTCCAATCAAAGCGGACTCCCAGACGCTCGTAGACCCGTTGAATCTCGATATCGCACTTGGGAAGGAATGTCTGCCACAGCTCGCGATTCTGGGGATCGCCAGCGTGTAACTTGGCTGTTTCACGCAGCACCTCTTCGCCAATATTGACATGCTCGGCGGCCAGCTTGGCGAGCTTAGGATTCGATTCGACCTCCCGCATCTTGCGACGTGCGGATTCGACCGCCTCGCGCGACTCATTCAGTTTCTCTTCGAATTTACGCGTGGCGGCGGCGTGTTTTTTGTCTGCGTGCTTGTCGCCGGTTTGTGGCTCCGACTTGCGGCGCGCAATCTCGGCCTCCCCAGCCGCGACTGCCTGCTCCAACCGTGGCAGCTGTGCGGCCGCTTCGTGATACTCGACCAATTGGTTGACCAGCTTATAAAGCCGTGTCAACTCCTGGACGGGATGCGCGGCGAACTCCCCGGAATCGACGAAGTGCTTGTACCCGTAAATGATCATCCCAAACTGAGTGCCCCAATCGCCGAGATGATTATCGCTAATCACACGGTGACCAAGAAACCGCAAGGTCCGGTCGAGTGAATCGCCGATCACGGTCGAGCGGATATGCCCGACGTGCATCGGTTTAGCGACGTTCGGCGAGGAATAGTCGACGACGTACGTGCGCGGGGAAGCAGCAGCTGCAATTCCCAGGCGTTCATCCTGGGTCGCCGCGACGATCTGCGAAGCTAGGCAGTCGGAACGGAGACGCAGATTGATAAACCCCGGACCCGCGATCTCCAACGGAGTTTGGCACAGATCCGCAATCTCGAGTCGTTCGACGATTTGCGAGGCAATTTCGCGCGGAGGGCGTCCGAGCTGTTTGCCGAGCGACATGGCACAATTCGCTTGATAGTCGCCGAAGCGGGGATCCTGGGCCGGTCGGATCATTTCTACCGCTTCGCTCGGGTCGGCAACGAGAGATTCGAGCGCGGCACGAAATCTGCGCTTCAATTCCGACAGTATGTTCATGCGGTCGTTCCACGCTGCGTGATTCCGAAGCCCGCCAAGTCGACCCGTTTCGCGGCTCCCCACAGGTTCTCCAGGTCGTAGTACGAGCGCATTTCCGTGTCGAACAGATGGACCACCACCGAGCCATAGTCGAGCAGAATCCACTTGGAGTCCTGGTACCCCTCGACTCCCATGCGCTTGTCGCCGAGTTGTTTTTCCAGCATGTTGTCGATGTCTTCGCTGATCGCGCGAAGTTGCCGGCCGCTGCTCCCGGTTGCGATCACAAAGAAATCAAACACCGGAGTCAGTTCGCGGAGGTCGAGCAGAACAATGTTTTGACCACGGTTCTCGAAAGCGGTTCGGGCGGCGGCGACAGCCAACTGCAGGCTGCGCTCCGTGTCTCGCTGGGGGATGGGTTGCGGGCTCAAGGTTAGTTCTCGCGATGTCTCCTAACGCGGATCGAATCAATGCCGCCAGCATGCCTTACGAACTTGCTTCGTCGCGGTTTTGGACTTCGCGGACGGAAACAGGGTTGTTCAGCGCCGGCACGGCAGTTGGACGATTCTAACGAAAGCTGGACGGGACGGTAGCGAGGGAGGTTCATGCGAGCAGGACCGTCCCTGGCGGTTCTAACGGCTGGACCGAGGATTTCGGACCAACATTGGATTTGCATTTTGTGGGTTGTGAGTGAGAGTTATTTGATAGAACTGTCGTAGCGGATGAACGGCGCGCTCGCTCGGATAGTGCTGCGCCCGCGCTGATACCCTGCTCCCTCCGCGAGTTGACCCCCTCATGCGCGTTGTACCGATTTCCAGCCCAGAACGGTGGCAAGCCTTTGCGGCCCCCTGGAATCTGTTGACGCACGGCGTCCCGTTTCGCGGTTGGGAGTGGTTGTCGACTTGGTGGCGTCACTACGGTGCCGGCCGCGAACTGGCCGTGCTCGCGGTGGTCGATGATTGCGGCACAATTGTCGGCGCCGCCCCCTGGTATGTCGAGCACATCGGCTCACGCGGTCGTGTCCTTCGCACGCTCGGCGCAGGAGAAGTGTGTAGCGACTATGCAACCGTGCTGTGCACTCCCGATTTCGAGCATCAGGTTAGCGCGGTGCTAGCCCAATGGCTGGTTGGCGCGAGTGAATCGTTGCGGTGGGATGTGCTCGAGTTGGAATGCGTGTCCGCGAGCGATTCGGCCATCACGAAGCTGGTGGAGCATTTGGAGTCCGCGGGGTGTTCGCTCCTGCGCACCCCAGGGGAGAACCTGTGGAGCGTCCCGTTACCGGCGACGTGGGAAGAGTATCTGATGCGGCTTTCCAAGTCCCATCGCAAACAGATCCAGCGCCTGCTGCGCGGGCAATGCGACACAGGCCGCGCCCGACTGGTAACTGTACAAGACGAAACTCAAGTGCGCCGCGGCATGGAATTGCTGGTCGAACTTCATCAGCGCCGTTGGCAGCTCGCGGGAAAGCCGGGCGTCTTCGCCAGCGAGAGTTTCTCGAAGTTCCTGCATGATGTCGCGGGACAATTACTACAGGTCCAGGCGCTGCAACTCAGCGTGTTAGAGTTGGACGGTCGTCCGGCCGCGGTGGACTTTCACCTGGTGAATAGCGCTGCCAATTTTGTTTATCAGGGAGGCTTCGAACCGCAGCTGGCGGACCAATCGCCGGGCAAACTGCTGACCGCGCTGTTGATCAAGGAAGCGATCGCCTCCGGCCGGCGGACGTTTGATTTCCTGCGCGGTGACGAACCGTACAAATCACATTTTCGCGCTTTGCCGACGGGAACGATCAATTTGCATGTCGTGCCCAAACGGGCTGCCGCCCAGCTGCGTCACGGTCTGTGGATGACCGGTGTCGCGGTCAGGAACCTGGTCAAGTCAGGCATGTCGCTGACGGGCATTCATTAAGGATTTTACGTGGCCGCGTCTCTCCGAGACGCGCGGCCCTCGCTAGGCAGCCAATGAG
>CAZFLF010000945.1:0-3475 GCA_964519825.1 uncultured Pirellulaceae bacterium
GGGCCGTGTACTAGCGGCACGATGTATTTAGACGACGGACTGCCCGATCCGTTGGCGGGATCGTTTCTCTGCGGAGACTTCCTCGGCCATACCTGCTCGTGGTGGCGATTGCATCCCGAAGGATCCTCCTTCTCCGCCACTCGCGGCGGAAGTCTTCTGGCCGCGAATGATCCGTGGTTCGGCGCAACGGATTTGTGTTACGGGCCGGACGGAGCGGTCTACGTCAGCGATTTTCACGACAAGCGCACGGCTCATCCCGATCCCGATGCAGATTGGGATCGCACTAACGGCCGCGTGTACAAGCTCACTTCCGCAGCGACGCGACCAGCCAAGTCTCTCGATCTCGCCCAACTCACGAATCAGGAACTCGTCGAAACCCTGCGGCATCCCAGCGGTTGGTTCCGCGAGCGAGCGCGAGTGTTACTCGCGGAGCGACATGATCCCGGCGTGCAAGACGCACTGCGCGATGCAGCACTTCATTCTGAAGACCCACAACTCGCGCTGGAATCTTTGTGGTCGTTGTACGGAATCGGCGGTTTCGATGTTCCAACAGCTGCGAAGTTGCTGACCCACTCGGACGAGCATGTGCGCCAGTGGACGGTCAGGCTATTGGGGGAATCGCCCGAGTTGGTGCCGACGTTGAGCGGACAATTAACGCAACTCGCGACCCAAGATGCCAGTGTCATCGTCCGCGCCCAATTGGCTGCCACGGCGAAGCGTTTGCCTGGCCCTGTCGCCCTACCAGTGATCTCGGGCTTGCTGCAACGAAACCTCGACGCTGCCGACCCTCACATCCCCTGGTTGATTTGGTGGGCGCTGGAAAGCAAGGCCCTGTCCGATCGTCAGGCGATCGTCGACTACTTCGCAGTTCCGTCCCGCTGGGAAGCTCCGCTCGCACGCGGGAACCTGCAGCGATTGATGCGACGTTACGCTGCGGAAGGAATCGCGGTGACTTATGCCGCTTGCACGCGATTGCTGGACACGACACCGGAAACCCATGTCCCCAGTATGCACGACGCCCTTAGCCAAGGGCTGGCCGAACGATCCACCGTTGCTGGCGGCATTGGGCAAGGGGATTTGTTTCGTACAACGAGTCCCATTGGCGATGTCGGTCCATTGACGCATTCGAAAGCCTTCGAGCCGCTGCCGGCTGAACTTCGTCAACATGTCGAGCGACGGTGGAATGAATTGCCCGATGACCCGGCGCGCACTCGACTGGCAATCCTCTCGGGAGTGGACGCAGCGTATCGCCATCTCGTGTCGCGAGTAGGCGACGAATCGCTCTCTCCCACCGAACGGGAGCAAGTTTTGCAGTTGCTGGCCGATTTCGGTCGTGAGAATTGTGCCCATGCGGTGTCGCTTCTATTCTCTCCAACGCAGCCCGAACGGATTCAACTGGCGGCACTGCGCGTGCTGCAAAGATTCGACCAGCCAGCTATTGGTGCTCGACTCTTGACCGGCTATTCGTCCGCTACCCCGGCCGTGCGAGCGGCGCTGGTTGACGCGCTGCTCAGCCGTTTGGCTACGGCACAGGCGTTGTTGCGGCGAGTAGACCTCGGAGAAATCCCCGCGGCCGAAATCCCGATCAGCCAATTGCGCCGAGTGTCGCAACATCGCAATCCGCAGCTCGACGAACTCGTCAGGAAGCATTGGGGACGAATTCGATCCGCCACGCCTGAGGAAAGGCTCGCCGTAATGCGGCGACTGAACAACGATCTTCGCGTCGAACGGGGTGATGCCCGCGTGGGCAAACAACTCTTCCAGAAACATTGCGGCACTTGCCATCAATTGTTTAGCGAAGGGGAAAAGGTCGGTCCCGATCTGACAAACACGAGTCGGCAGGATACGGAATACCTGCTGGCCAGCCTCGTCGATCCAAACGCCGTTGTCCGACGTGAGTATGCGGCGAGCACTCTGGTAACGACCGGCGGACAAGTCTTGACGGGCCTGATCATCGAGCAAGGGGACGGCCGGCTGACAATCGTTGATAGCAAAGGGCAACGGCAACAGATTGCCCGATCCGAGATCGCCGAGCTGCGTGATGCGGACAATTCATTGATGCCGGAAGGACTGCCGCTCCTCTTCACGCCGCGCGAGCTGCGCGATCTGTTCAGCTACATTCAATCCTCGCCGTGACCCGGTGCCGATGAAAGCGTCCCTGGGTTACAGAAGGAGTAAAATACATGATCGGAAAAACTCTTCTTCTCCTGACCTGCTTTCTGGGTGTCCTTATCTGCGGTCCCGTCGAAGCCCAACAACCCAAGCTTGAAGGGAAGGGACTGGAATCCGAGGACCATGTTTCTCGAAGAACTCCCAGATCAGGTCCGAAGCCCGCGCCCCCGGACGTTCAGGCCGACGAGAAACCTCGGATGATTGATTTCACCGATCCCACCTATGGAGGACGCATTCGGCAGATTTACAATCCCACCGGCGACGAACACGACCTCTATCATTACCGCTCGGTGTTCAACGCGGACAACTCGCGCCTGCTCGGCATTGAAACGCCCAAAGATTCGACCGACTACCAGGTGACGCTCTACGACGGCGACGGACGGTTCCTAAAAAAGCTGTTCACTCAGCGGGAATACGATTGGACCCTGGCGTGGGACCGGCGCGATCCGCGTTTCTTCTACACCCGCAAAAACGGGACGGTGTATCGCTACGACGTAGAGGCGGGCAAGGCGGAGGAGTTGAAGACCTTCGAGAATCCGTCCGTCGCGGGACCTACCGGACTCTCGCTCAATGAACAGGGCGACCGCCTGCTCCTGCGGATGACCGACAAATCCGTCCGCACTTACCGCCTACCGGTGTTGGACGACGAACGCGTTTGCGCTGTCGAGATTCCCGACGGCTGGTATGCGAACTGGGACAAGCTGCGCTTCACCGGGCACAAGGATTACTTCGCGCTCACGTTCGAGCAGAAGCAGCCACTGCCCCAAGGCGGCCGTGCCATGCCGCACATCACGCGCATTTACGACGGCGTCACCGGTGAACTGTTTCACACCCTGGACGCAGTCACCGTCGGACATCACGACTTTTCGTCCGACGGCAAGCTGGCCTACGTGGAGGGCTACTTCAATCAAGGTAGTCAAACGAAGTTGCGCGTCGTGAACCTCGACGGCACCGATAACCGCGTCGTGTTCACCGCGCCGCGCGAGAAACTGCGTTATGTGCGCAACTACCACATCACTTGGCCGGCGGGCGTACGTGACTGGTTCCTCTTAAGTTTCTTCCCGCAAACCGGCCGTCTGCCGCCGAGCTACGAACCCTACCTCGATGAAATAGTTCAGGTGTTCGTGGATGGGCGGAGCAAAGTGCTGGCGCGCACGGGGACTACGTGCGGCGCGAACTTCTGGGCGCAACCGCAGCAATCGGCCAGCGCCGACGGCTCGCGCGTCCTCTTCCACAGCAACGGCACCTGCACCGTGGGGCGGGTTTGCGGCGAGAGTTCCGGGACGATTGACCAGTGCATTCT
>CAZFLF010000946.1:0-3466 GCA_964519825.1 uncultured Pirellulaceae bacterium
AATACCCAAAGTCGCGGGCAGGACGATCTGTATGTGGTGCAGTTGACTGAGGACGATCGCAGTGTCGATTCCGAGCTTGTCGCCGTGCCAGCGAACCCACCGGCGGAGTTAGCGGCGGTGCATAACAACGAAGATCAAGTCGTCCGGCGACTGCGCGAATATCGGATCAACGTGGGTGGGAAACCGTTGCAACTGATCCGCGGTGAGTTTCATCGGCATACCGAGTACACGGCCCATCGCGACCAAGATGGTTTGTTGGAAGATAGCTGGCGATATTCGCTCGATGCCGGCAGCCTCGACTGGATGGGGAATGGTGATCACGACAACGGCACTCATGAGTACATGTGGTGGACAAATCAGAAACAGTGCGATCTACACCACAATCCGCCCCATTTTGTGGCGGCAATGTCCTATGAGCGGAGCCTGCCATATCCAAATGGTCACCGCAATGTGATTATGCCTCGTCGCGGAATCCGGCCTCTTCCGCGCGGCGACATGGCCAGCTCACCGGAGACCGGCACAGCCGACACGAAAATGCTCTACGCCTATTTGAAGCACTTCGGGGCGATCTGCGCGATCCATACCAGCGCGACCAACATGGGGACCGACTGGCGTGACAACGATCCAGATGTCGAACCGATCGTCGAGATCTATCAAGGGCATCGGCACAATTACGAGCACTTCGGCGCTCCGCGATCACCGACGGCCGAGACGCAGATCGGTGGCTATCAGCCGGCAGGGTTTGTATGGAATGCGTTGGAGAAGGGCTACAAGCTGGGTTTCCAAAGCTCCAGCGATCACGTCAGCACGCACATGAGTTATGCCATGGTGTTTGCCAAAGAGAACTCACGACAGGCCATGATTGATGCGTTCAAGCAACGCCACTGTTACGGCGCGACCGACAATATCCTGCTGGTTGTCCGCTCCGGTGAGCACTTGATGGGTGACATCTTCACGACGAAGGCGTTTCCAAAGTTGTCGATCGAAGCCGTCGGTGGTAAACCGCTGGCCAAGGTTTCGATCGTGCGGGACAACAAATACGTCGATTCCAATGAACCAAATTCCGTCGAAGTGCGCCGCGAGTACACCGATATGGACGTGAAACCTGGCGAGACGCATTACTATTACGTGCGAGTCGAGCAATCCGACGGCAACCTTGCCTGGGCGTCACCGATGTGGATCACTTTCCAGCCGTGAACTTGTCATGCGGATAAACGATTCAACGTCATGTCTCCCACGCCAATTGCCATTGCAGTCGTCGAACACAACGGACAGTTCCTGGTTGGTCAGCGTCCCCTAGGCGTTCCCTTGGCGGGATTGTGGGAGTTTCCGGGAGGAAAAATAGAACTTGGCGAGACCCCGGAATCGGCCGCCATGCGAGAATGCATGGAAGAGGCGGGTGTCGAAGTCGCCATTGCCGAAGCTTACCCTGAACACGTTCAACTATACGACCACGATCACGTGCGGCTGTACTTCTTCGCTTGCCGTCCAATCGATCCGTCAATGACGCCGCGCGATCCATTCCGCTGGGTGACGAGAGAGGAACTAGCCAGGTTGGAGTTTCCGGTCGGCAATCGTGGGCTCGTGCAACGTTTGATTTCGAAATAAAACAGGCCGCCGGTTGATGGCCGGCGGCCTGCGTATCTTGGGGGCAAGGCGTCGTGCGGGCTACGGTTTGCCGCTCGTTTCGCCTTGACTCCTTTGTGAATTGAAAAACCTCCGGCGGATTGCGACGATGGAGTCGCTTCAAGAATGACGCGGATCTGGCGTGCTATTGCACTTGCCGTTTGTGATCCGGGTCAATGACTAATAATTGGTCCCCTTGTCGGAATTGCCGGAGGGCGTTTTCACGCTGTGTCAATTATAGCTCACGGTTGCCCGAGTGCTATTTGACAGCACTAATTAATCGGCATCCGCCCGGCTCAGGTTTTGTCAATTTGTTTGGAATCTAAATAAACGGTTGCGGGGTATAAGATGTAGCGATCCTCCGCACGGATTGAAAAGTGGTATCAATTGGTCGATTTACCGCGAATGACCGTGCATGACACGTTTGTGATCGAAAAACGCTGCGGCTGCCCGCAACACGACCACGATAGACGGACCAAGCAAAACGGCGTTAAGTAACATCCGAGTCGGACAGGAATTTTTTGTCAGGGAGTTGAGTTATGTGGCATGAACGTCTGGCCAGCTACTGCGGACCGGATCACTTTCACCGTCGGACGCTGCTGCAAGCGGCCGGACTGGGTGGTATGTGCTGGCTAACTCCACTTGCCGAAGTGCTGGCCCGTGCTGAGGAACTGGCTCCGCGCGGTCAACCGGCGAAATCGGTCATCGTACTCTGGATGGCGGGCGGGCCGAGCCAACTGGAGACGTTTGACCCCAAGCCGGGGACGAAGATCGCCGGCGGAACGAATGCTCGCTCCACGAACATCAAAGGGGTTCAGATTGCCGAGATGTACGAACAGATGGCCGACCAGATGCATCAGGTGTCGCTGGTCCGCAGCCTGGTCAGCAAGGAGGGGGATCACGAACGAGCGTCCTATACCGTGAAAACGGGCTATCGGCCTGATCCGACGCTGGTACATCCGTCGCTGGGTGCAGTCCTGTGCCATCAGCTGTCGGACAAAGTCGAGATCCCGCGGCACGTATCGATTCTGCCCGGTCAATGGCCAGCGCGTGGCGGCTATCTCGGCGCCCAGTTTGACGCCTTCAAAGTCTTCGACCCGCAAGGTCCCGTCCCCGACGTCGCGCCAAGTGTCAGCGAGGATCGTTTCAAGCAACGAGTCGGTGACCTGGCGATCCTGGAAAAAGAGTTTGCACGAGGGCGGCTCAAACAGTTGGAAGGGAACAGAACATTACATTCCGCAACCACACAGTCCGCGCTGAAGATGATGTCGTCGGACCAGCTCAAGGCGTTTGATGTTAAGCAGGCAACCGCTCAATGGCGCGCGGCGTTTGGAGATACTCCTTTCGGCCGCGGTTGCCTCGCCGCGGCGCGATTGATCTCGGTGGGAGTCCGGTGTGTGGAAGTCACCCTCGACGGTTGGGATACTCACGTGAACAACCACGAATTCCACCGAGACCAGGCGCGGACTTTGGATCCGGCATTCGCCGCCTTGCTGCGTTATTTGCACGAGCATCAGTTGCTCGAATCGACTGTTGTGCTGTGGGGAGGAGAGTTTGGCCGCACACCGAAGGTTAATCCCGTAGGTGGACGCGATCATTGGCCACACGGATTTACCATGGCTCTAGCTGGCGGCGGGATCCGCGGCGGGCAAGTGATTGGTGAAACGTCTCCTTCCCCCCCTGATGAATCCAAAGATTGGGGACAATTTGTGAAAGACCCACGGCAGGTCGCCGACATTCACGCGACGGTCATGCAGGCACTGGGTGTCACCTTTGGCAAGGAAATCCTGACGCCGGTGGGCCGTCCGATGAAGCTCTGCGAAGGGAACGTGCTTCCCGA
>CAZFLF010000947.1:0-3465 GCA_964519825.1 uncultured Pirellulaceae bacterium
GAAGACGTGCGTCACGGTTTGATTTCCCTTGCAATGCAAACGGTTGAATTCTTCGCAGGAGGAATAGATTCTATCATCCCCCACCGGCACAGGGCCGGTGGGGATTCCTTGGATTGCGGCCGAAGGTGGCGCCAAGGTCGCAGCCCAGGCCGAATAGACTACATCAAGGTGCCCGACTGGGGATCGACCCCGACGCCGTGGCATAACTTAGCCAGCCGTCTGAGCACGATAATCAAAGAGCCCGGATCCAGGAACTCCTCTTCCTGATTTTCGCTACCAGCGACGTGCTCGAAGTGGTAGATGTCAAGTCGTGCGTCACAATGCTGCAGCCGCGTCAGTTTCCTGCGGTCATCGTCCGTCAACGTCGACTTGGCGATTTCGCGGCTGAGTTCGTCAAGCTGCTCGGTCACTTCATTTCCTATGACGTAGGTGACATCCATCGCCGAAAAATCCTCGGGAGACAATATTGTCAGCGATTCAAAGCGACCATGGATGTCTGACAACACGTCCAACAGCTGGTAATGCGCATTCCCTTGTTTCAGACACGCAAGAACTTGTTCCGTTCCAGGCCGGTCGACGGCCCGCAACAACACGAAATATGTCTCACGCCACTGGTACGCATCATTGCCGAAGAGCGACATTCATCACCGCCAATCTTCATTAAGTCCGCCCTGCCACTCCTCGATCGCCTTGAGCATGCAGTCCCGTTCGACGCGCGTGGCCCAGACCGATTCATCGTTTTCCAAACGAATCTCGTACTGGCCCTCGCAGAGACAATCGTCTTCGCCGCAGAAATGGGGCAAATCGGAAATCCACAGCACGCGATACAGCGGAACATGCTTATCGTCGATCTGACAAAAGATTGATCGCATGATGACGCCTTTGACCGGGACGGCGCGCGGCCGGTTCAATCCTGTTTTCCCAATTCCCGTGATCGTATCGTCGCGGCCTCTACCGCGTCGATCAGTGCGGATCGCACTCCGCGACGTTCCAGCACCCCAAGCCCGGCGATCGTCGTCCCCGCCGGGCTGGCCACGCGATCCTTCAACACACCTGGATGCTCGCCCGTCGTGAGGACCATCTGAGCCGCCCCGGCCACCGTCTGTGCAGCGAGCGCGGTTGCCACGTTCCGAGGCAATCCCATCCGCACGCCGCCATCGCTCAGCGCCTCAATGAAGAGGTACACATACGCCGGACCGGAACCGGATAGTCCGGTGACAGCATCAAGCATTTGTTCCGGCACCGGGAAGACGATTCCCACAGCGCTAAACAATTGCTTGATTAACTGCTCATCATCGCTCTGCTCGTCATCGTCCACGGTCGGAAGTCCCATGGAAAATGCCGTTGCGCCTTGACCGACGAGACAGGGAGTGTTCGGCATGACCCGAACCACGCGGTCGGTTCGCAATTCTTGCCGCAATACAGCCAGCGGCACTCCGGCAAGAATGGAAATGAACAGCTTGCCCGATGTAGTCTGTCCGTCCAATGACCGGCTAACACCCGCCAAACTCTGAGGCTTTACCGCGAGCACCACCACGCTTGATTGATTGACGACTTCCGCATTGTCCTTCGCCAATCGCGACTGCGGAACTTCGGAAGAGAATTCCCGCCGGGCCTTTTCATCCGGGTCAAAGGCCAGCAATTGACTTGGAGCCACCAGACGGCGGGCAATTAAGCCTCGGGCGAGCGCCCTGGCCATCTGCCCGGCACCGATAAAACCAATCTGGCTGTCCAGCATAAAGAGACTTGCAACCGTGGATCACAGACGTTTTTGGAAAGTCACGCGACAACGGCGTAATGCTACGTAAAAGAAACAGCACGGACAATGCGACGACGAGTCGGAGTCTGTCCAGGACATCGCTCACTCTTCGTCCTTTCAATGAACAATCCATCAATCCATGTTGGATAGTGCACTGGGTCGCGCGGAACAAACGATCCTAATCTACTAACCAGGAACGGATCGAGCGGTCGGCGACTTGGGAATTGCCGTCCTGATTACCCCTTGAATACCGGCCGGAAATGCATCATTATCTTCCGCTTCAATTTGCACGAAGACTGAACCCCAGTCTGCTCGACGTTTGCCAGGAGAATTATCCGCATGGCTCGGTATCACGGCCCTAAGGCAAGGATTAATCGACGCTTAGGCTTCATGGTTTATGAAAGCCACGGCGCGATCAAGGCGATGGAACGGCGCGACAATCCGCCAGGCATGCATACGCGACCGCGGCGACCGACCAACTACGGCCTGGCGTTGAGGGAAAAGCAGAAGATCAAGCATTATTACGGTCTTGGCGAGCGACAGTTGCGACGGTTCTTCGACAGCGTGCGTCATAAGAAGGGCAATACCGGCCAGCAAATGATGCAATTACTCGAGCGGCGTCTCGACAATGTTGTGCGTCGAGCGGGCTTTGTGAGGACCCGTCCGCAGGCTCGGCAGGGAATTGTTCACGGACATTTCCGTGTGAACGGCGTGAAGGTGACGAAGCCGTCGTACCTGCTGCGCCCCGGCGATGTTATCACTGTCAAAACCAAGGAACCGCTCGAAAACCTCTATCGCGGTGTGATTGCCAACAGCGATTCCTCGCAGCCGGTTGAATGGCTGGGCGTGGACGTCGAGTCGTTGCGCATCAATATCAATGGGCTGCCAGGTCCGAGCGATCTCAGCTTGCCGGTCGATGTGAACATCGTCGTTGAGTTCATGTCACGATAGGTTGTTTCCTTCGCGGACTCAGGCGTGACATTGGCCGTCCCTGTGGTATCGACGATGTCCTCGTTGCGGCCGATCACGGGAAAGCGTCATGCACACAAAATTGGTCGTTCTCGGCGCTGGTCCGGGTGGGTATGCGGCAGCATTTCTGGCTGCGGATGAAGGTCTCGAAGTCACTCTTGTCGAGGCCGATGCGAGGCTTGGCGGGACGTGCCTGCTGCGTGGCTGCATTCCGTCCAAGGCGCTGCTCCATGTTGCGCGGGTCATTTCGGAAGTCGAAGAGTTGCAGTCTGCGTGGGGGGTCGAGTACTCGGATCCGCGGATTCATCTCGACAAATTGCGCGAACGAAAGAATAAGGTCATTGCGACCCTTTCGGCCGGATTAAAGAATCTGGCCAAACGGCGCAATGTGCGCGTGATTCAGGCCACGGGAGTCTTCGAGGATTCGGGTACGTTACGGTTGGAAGGAGCTGACCCGTCGATTCCCGAAGGGGGGCGTCTGACATTCGACCATTGCATCGTGGCAACAGGCTCGATTCCCGCGATGCCGGCAGGATTCGCCATTGATTCACCGCGCGTCATGGATTCGACCGGCGCACTTGAGTTGCAGGATTTGCCCGCCAGCCTGCTGGTCATTGGCGGCGGTTACATCGGCCTGGAGATGGGCACGGTTTACGCGCGATTGGGGACGAAGGTCAGCGTGGTTGAACTCACGGATGGATTGCTGCCTGGCGCGGACCGCGATCTGGTCAAACCGT
>CAZFLF010000948.1:0-3462 GCA_964519825.1 uncultured Pirellulaceae bacterium
TGGGCTTGTCACGACTACTTCTTCGTCAATCTAGCCCCTCCCGCAAATCTGACCGCCGCGAGATGATCGATCCGGACCCGAAAGTCATCTGGACGCTGACGCTCGCTTAGAGATCGAACCTGCAAAATCTTGTTGCTAGGGACGTGGCTCTGTAGACTACGTCGCCATTCGGGACCGTGCAGGAGCCTGCAGCGCATGATGAATTCCAGTCTCCCATCTCTTGGGGCCAGCCTTGCATTCGGTCCACTAATTAACTTTGGCAGTCTATTGATTTGATCCTCTTAAGCGAGAGCACCATGCACCGATTGCGAGCAATGATCACGTTGGGACTGAGTGTTGCGAGTCTCCTGTGGGTTTTGGCACCTGGAATTACAGTCGCTGCCGAAGAACAACCTTCCGCGAAGCTTCCCGAATTGTCCGCAGTGGTGTACACGGGGGGACCTCGAGACACGTCCGATGGGAGCGTCGACCCGCGTTCGGGACGCTTGCAACTGGCCGCCACGGACACGGTCGTTTTTGCAGGGCCGGTCAGCATCGAGATTCGCCGGGTGTGGCAATCGCCGCCCCACGGCACTGGCCTGCTGGGCAACTTCTGGCGGCTGAATTGGGAAAGCCGTCTGACCCATGCGGGACCGCTCGCCATGATCGACGAGCCAGCTGGCGCCGTTATGTTTTCACTCGATCCCAAGACGGATAGATTCCGCACTGCCAGCGGCGAGGAACTGATCTTCAATGACGACCGGATTATTCGTGCAAAAACAGACGGGACCAAGGACATTTTCGATCTCGAGGGGCGGCTCACGGCGTGTGAACTGCGAAATGGAAACCGAATTCAGCTCCGTTATGCGGCCGATGGGCGGTTGTCGCGCATCGAAGGTCCTTATCAGAGCTTTGTCGAATTTGTCACAGATGAGTCGGGTCGTCTCCGTCGCCTGGAAACTTCGACCGGAGATATCGTTCAGTACTCGTACGCCGACGAACCCGCGCTGGACACGCAGGGAAAGCCCACGGTCCGTTACGCCTGTGACGCAGCCGGCAAGTTGATCCGAGTGGACCGTCCCGAATTTGGTGCGACCACCATTGCCTACGACGCAAAAGGACGCGTCAACCGTCGGACATGGGCGGACGGGAGCCGCGAGCAGTTCGAGTACAACGACGCAGCGAACCGAGTGAAGCACTTTCAACCGGACGGCAGTGTGGTGACTTTACAGTGGACATCGGATGGGCGGCGACACGAGACGATCAACGCTCGGGGCCAGAAAACCGTTGTGGAAATGGGAGAAGAAGGATTGCCAGCCCGCATCATCGGACCCGCGGGGGACGTCACGGCCTATCGCTACGATCGGCTGAGTCGAGTGGTCGAGACTCGAGAAGGGGCCGATCGCGTGACCACGATCGAGTACGTGGGTGCGACTTCCTTCCGCGCTGCGCAGGTGGGCCCTGATGGCCGGGGGCAAACGTTTGAATACGACGACCAGATGAATTTGCTCGCCATCCATCTCGGCGACCAAGCCCTGGTCGAGCACACCTATTCTCCAAGTGGATTTGTCACGGCTACCAAGAGCTGGGGGAGCGAGGAGCAGCAGTTTGTATACAACGATGCAGGACGCCTGGCGGAAGTTCGCAATGCAGCTGGCAATCGGATTGTCATGGAGTACGATCAACGCGGCAATCTGGTGAGTCACGTTTCACCGACAGGTGGAAAAACGACGTGGACGTTCGACGACGAGAATCGGCCACTCATAGTCATCGATCCTCTCGGCAAGACGACCCAGTACGAATATGGACCGGACGGGCACATAGCATCCGTGACGGATGCAGCTGGGGGATTAACGAGGCTCGAATACGACGCACTGGGGCGAGTCGTGCGGCGGGTCGATCCAGACGACCGTGCAACCAGCTATGAGTATGGCCGCGACGGCCGTGTGGCACGTTTATCGTTGCCGGATGCCGAGGAGCAAGCGTACCGCTACGACACCCGCGGGAATATCGCGGAACTTCGGCATTCGTCGGGCGCGATTTGGACATTCTCCTACGACCAGGAGGGTCGTTTGGTAGAAGAACTGGGGCCGCTCGGGTACGCGAAGTCGTATGGGTACGACTCTGCGGGGCGAGTCGTCGAGACGATTGATGCCTTGCAGCGCAAGACGGTGTACTCATACGACGACCAGGGGCGGTTGCTTGCCATTCGCGATCCCCTGGGGAATGAGCAACGATTGGAGTATCGGGCCGATGGACAATTGGCCGGGACGGTCGACCAATCGGGGCGGCGATTGTCGCTCGAATTTGACAAGTATGGCCGGGTTACGGGATTGGCGCGCGGGGCAGCCCCTTTGCTAACCGCCGAATTTGAAAATGGCCGGCAAACCAAACTTCACGGCCCGGGCAATTCGGACGTCACATTCGAATATGACGCGGCCGGCCGCAGTACCAGCCGCCGTTATGCCAACGGGGAAACCATTCGATATCAGCACAACGCCGCCGACCAGGTGAGTGTGGCCACCGACGGTCTCGGTCGATCTTGGAATATTGTCTATTCACCGAGCGGCGAGCTGGCGGCCGTGACGGCACCGACCGGAGCGCGGACCCGGTATGCCTACACGCCGCTGGGGCAGCTGCAGTACATCGTTGACGGTCGCGGCAATATCCGTCGCTACGAGTATGACGGGCTGGGCCGCCGCGTGCGCGAGGTCGATCCGCTGGGACGTGAAAGCGAAATCGTGTATGGGCCCGGCGGCCAGGTGGCAGCTACCAAGAGTCCGGATGGCCAAGTCACCAAGCGAAAGTACGACCTCCTCGGGCGTCTGACTGAAGAAACGTATCCGGAAGGTCCGCCAACGCGGTACGCGTACGACGTGGTGGGTCGAGTGGTGCGCGAGGAGCGAGGCACGCTCGTGACGCGCTATGAATACGATGCGCTCGATCGGATCGTCGCCGCCCATTATGAACCAATCAACAAGTCCGTGCGGTACCAATTCGACAAAATCGGCCGGCGTTCGGCGGTGGAAATTGCCGGAGTCGGGCGCTGGGCTTACCAGTACGATGATCGCGATCGGTTGATTGCCGTCGAAGACCCGCAGGGGCGAGTGACTCGTCACGAATACGACGATGCCGGGCGACTGACATCGCAGGCGCTGCCAAACGGTGTTGTCGTGCGGCGGACGTACGATGGTCGAGGCCGCATGCTGACGCTCGCGGCGAGTCGCCGGGTCGACGGCGCCATCCTGCTGGACCGCCGCTACGCATACGACGCCGCCGGAAATCTGGCGCGCGAGTCTCGCGAAGGAGGACGCGAACTAAAGTACGAATATGACGCCGAGGACCGTTTGATCGGCGTCCGCGCTGGAAATCGCCAGGAAGCAATGGCATATGACGGCGTCGGCAATGTTCTCCTTGCGGATGACGGTGCCGAATACGATACCGCTGACCAACTCATTCGGTTCGGCGCGGAGCAGTTTGTTT
>CAZFLF010000949.1:0-3461 GCA_964519825.1 uncultured Pirellulaceae bacterium
CTTCTGCGGATGGCTATTTGGATTCTTGGTCTCTGCGGCGCGGCGTGGACCGGTCGAGGGCTTTTACTCGGTCTGGAAGACGGTTTTCGCCGGAGTGACCGACTTGTCCCAAACCTCGGTAAGACGCACGTTCGCCATGGCGTGGTTGGCGATTCAAGAGGCAATACGGCAAAAATTTCTGGTGGCCCTCGCGATCTTCGTTGTGGTCATGCTGTTCGCAGGTTGGTTCCTGGACGTCAAAAGCGACAACCCGGCGAAGCTGTACCTGAGTTTCGTTCTCACCGCATCCAACTATCTTGTCTTGATTCTGGCTTTGTTCCTCAGTGCCTTCAGCATTCCGACGGACATGAAGAACAAGACTATCTACACGATTGTGACGAAGCCGGTGCGGGCATCGGAAATCGTGTTCGGCAGGGTCATTGGATTCTCGTTGATCGGGACGGTCATCCTGGCATTGATGTGCGGCATCAGTTACATCTTTGTGGTGCGTGGCTTGGCCCATCAGCACCGCGTGGAAAACTCCCAGACATCCAAGGCCGCGGATGGTTCCACGGTGCTGACGGGAGAAACCACTCTTGACCGTCATCATCGGCATACGTTCGAGTTGAACGCCGCTGGTGAGGGGGAAACCAGTGTGGCGATGGGGCACAAACACTACCTGCGCCGCCTGGGCGACGGGCCGGACGCACCCATCGAAGTAGGCCCTCCCGTCGAAATGTTGCAGGCTCGAAATCCAATCTACGGGGATCTGAGCTATCTGGACCGGTCTGGCAAACCAAGCCTTTCCGGCGTCAACGTCGGACATGAGTGGCTTTATCGCAGCTACGTCGAAGGGGGCTCGGAGGCGACCGCGATTTGGCGTTTCGCCGGCCTCTCTTCCACGCGATTTCCGGAAGGCTTCGATCTGGAAATGAATATCCGCGCGTTTCGCACACACAAAGGAAATATCGAACGTGGAGTCCGCGGGAAACTGGTTCTGAAGAATCCAAACCCCAGCGCACAGTATCGCCGAAGCGAGGATATCCCCTTCATTGCCAAGGATTTTCTGATCGACCGCCATCCGATCCCGCGCCGGGTGAAGGCCGAGGATAGTACGGGAAAAATGGAAGAGGTGGACGTCTTCGAGGCCCTGACGGATAACGGAATTCTTGAGGTCCATGTCCAATGCACTGACCCTGGACAATACCTCGGCATGGCCACTCCGGACATGTTCATCCTCGACGCCGAAGGTTCCTTCCTGATGAATTTTGTGAAGGGCTTTATTGGCATCTGGTTGCAAATGGTGCTGGCCACAACCTTCGGAGTGATGTTCAGCACGTTCCTCAGCGGTCCCGTGGCACTCATGGCTACGCTATCGAGCATCGTCGTCGGGTTCTTTGGCGAGTTCATTCAGAAAGTTACGATTAGCACGATCACGCCAGACTCTCTCGACGCTGCGCAAGGCGGCGGCCCGCTCGAAGCCTTGATTCGTCTGTTCAAACAGGCCAATCTGCAATCCGATTTGGAGATTGGTTCCTTGCCGAATCGGATCGTGAAAACCGTCGATTTTGTGTTCATGCAGACCATGCAGTTGTTCACGGTGATTCTGCCAAACTATCTCGATTTCAGCACCGCCGATTATGTGGCCCATGGATTCAATATCGCCCCAGGGATCATGAGCATGATGATGTTGCGCACCCTGGCGTATTTCTGTGTGGTTTCGCTGATTGGTTTCTTTTTCCTCAAAACCCGTGAGATTGCGTCGACATGATCCACAACGCATCGTTTCGCCGCAAAGTGATCTACTTGGGCCTCATCGCGATGTTGCTGATTCCGTTGTATGTCGTCGGTCATCCCGCGGTGGGTGACCCGAGCGACGCACAATCGTCACCTGGAGGCCGGTTGGCTCAGTTGCGATCTGAATATGATCTGTCTCCGGCGGAACTTGGTGAAATTGATCCGACAAGTGAATCGATGAAGCTGGCTACGCTGGGCATGCGCGGAATTGCGGCGAACATCCTTTGGACCAAGGCGAACGATTACAAAAAGAAAGAAAACTGGGAAGGACTCGTCGCCGTCGTGAATCAGATGGCTCGCCTTCAGCCGAATTTCATTTCGGTCTGGGAGTTCCAATCTCACAACCTGTCGTACAACATCTCGGTCGAACAAGACGATTATCGATTTCGGTATTTGTGGGTGAAGAAGGGGATCGAGTTTCTGATTCAAGGCACGAAGTACAACCGGAAGGAACCGAAACTTTTTTGGACGCTGGGCTGGTACACCGGGCAGAAATTCGGCCGCGCCGACGAGCATAAGCAGTTCCGCCGGCTGTACCGCGCCGATCATGACTTCCATGATCTGCAAAGCCCGTACGTCGACATCTTCGGCGACGCCGGTGGGCCGGACGGGAAACCCGACACCTGGCTGACCAGCCGCCTGTGGTTTAATCGCGCGTACAGTATCGTCGACACGCAAGGGAAACCGGTTCGTGGCAAGTCGCCACACATCTTTTTCGCTGATGGACCGAAGGCTCGGATGAACTACTCCGTGACGATCGAAGAGGAAGGTTATCTCGACGAGAAGGCCGAGGCGTCGTGGAAAAAATCTGGTGTGGAATGGACTGTTTTCGGTACGCGGCGGGTTCCAACTTCCTGGGGTCCCATCATTAGTTTGAATGACGAGGAAAAATTACACGACGACGCCAAACGATTCGCTCAGGAACTCGACCAGATCGCGCCTGGCGTGCGCGAGGCCATTCTCCAAGAAAAAATCGCGAAACTAAGCAAAAAGGAGCGGGACGCGATCGATCTACCTGATGACAAAATAGCCGATCAGAACATGTACCAGGCTCGTTTCGATGCTCGTGCCAAGACCATCGTGACCAATCACGAAGTGGCCGATCGTGCACCGGCGGGTGTGCGTGCCAAAGCTTATCGTTTGGCCCAACAAGCCACAGACGCCAATACAATCGCGGATTATGTGGATCGCTATCGGCAGAATGTGAACTTTGAATATTGGCGCACACGATGCGATGTGGAGCAACTCCACAATACAGTGCTGGCCCGCAAACATGTCTTTGCGGCCAAGCAGCTCGCGGAGAAGGCCGAGTTCGACGATTCCCGTGCGGAGTTCGAGAAGGCCTGGGATTTGTGGGCGGAAACAATGAAAACCAATCCCGGTCTGGTCGACCAACTAACCGCGGACGACCTGTTCGATGATGTGAGAGCTTATGTCACGGTGCTGGGACAGATCGATGCAAAACTTCCGGCCGATTTCAAGCTGAAGTCGTTGCTGGATCGGTATGGCACGATTCCCGATAACGTGAAATCGCCGTCCGAACCACCGTCGACGACGACGCCCGCAGCTGATGCCGCCGCACAACCAAAGACTGATGCAACAAAGACTGATGCAACAAAGACTGATGCAACAAAGACTGATGCAACAAAGACTGATGCAACAAAGACTGATGCAACAAAGACTGA
>CAZFLF010000950.1:0-3461 GCA_964519825.1 uncultured Pirellulaceae bacterium
TGGCAGGCCTAATACCGCTGTCGCGGAAACGCCCCGTGAACGGGGCAGCGGACGTTATTGCCGCGCAACAAAACTGGGAGGATGGCGACTACGCATTGATGGTGACGTTTTCATCAGCCCAGAGTTGGGGTGAGGGGGACCCGCGAGTGCCGAGCTTCCTCCGGACAAGCTCTACGCGGCTTGCGGTCTTAACGGTTCGAGACGAAAATGCCTCGGCGAGCTGGCTGCATTGCCGCCGGCGATTCAACAGTTTTTTTGGAAAGCAAGCGAGGACCAGAAAAATGGTTCGTTACTTGATTGCGTTCGGTTGTTTCCTGGCGTTGGTGAATTCCGCGTTGGCGGTTGATCATCGAGTCGAATTGCTGAAAGAAGCTGCTCCCGCATCGGACGTTTCGGCGCAAATCGCCGCTGAACTTTCCCCAACTGGGATACGAGTCTTTCGCGGCGGCGCAATGCCGTTGTGCGACATCTGGCTTCGCAAGGAGGTGACTGCGATTGCGGACTTCAAGCTCAGCACGGAAGTTTTGTACCCCTTCCAGCCTGGACAACTTATTGGCGTGCTCCGTTTCTCCCGAAAGGGGTCCGACTTCCGCGATCAGGACATCCAGCCGGGGGTTTATACGCTGCGCTATGCCCAGCAGCCGGTGGATGGAGCCCACGTCGGCACCTCTCCGACCCGCGATTTTCTACTGCTCAGTAATGCCAAGAAAGACCAGTCGCCTGCCACACTCGAGCTGAAACCATTGACCAAACAAAGTGCGGAAGCCGCGAATGCGAGCCACCCGGCGCTGTTGTCGCTGCAGAAAGTGGGCACCGAGGCCAAGGAGTTTCCAGCGATTCGACACAACGAAGAGCGGGATTGGTGGATCGTCGCGATGCAGGCGCAGGTTAAGACTGGTGGTGACGGTCCACATCCGCTGGTCTGTGAGCTTGTAATCGTCGGGATCGCGGCTGATTAGTTCGACAAAACGTCCCCTCCAGTACCGATCTTGTTTCGAATGCGGTGTCGGAACGGCGGGCAGACATCCTCCTCGGGGCCGCTTATGCGCCGGAGATCGCGGAATACTTCTCGCTTCGTTTCGCTCGCCGCGGTGGCAACGAACTGGTGCGCCGTGGTGGTCTGTAGTCTCTCCGTCAGCAAGATCGCGGCGGCGGAACCACCCCCGGCGGCGAAGTTTGAATTGCAGACATTGCGCGGGCGAGTTGTCTGGGTGTCCGCCGCGCTTGCCAAGCGGTTCCAAATCAAGGAAGTCCCGGAGGCAGCAGAACGCGTGCTGGCTTTGGAGGAGACCGATGGCACGTTGCATCCACTCGTGGAAGATGTGCGCGGCCGTGCTTTCCGGCGCGACGTAAAACTACGAGAAATGGACGTCGAATTGCTCGTCCGAAAATACTCCGCCTCGCCGTTCGTCCAGGTTATCCGGGTTTTTGAGCGGCAAAGGGACGGCAAGTACGAATTGGATTATTGGTGCGATATCTGTTCAATCGCGATGTTTGAGTTGAAAGACTGCGAGTGTTGCCAAGGCCCAATTGAGCTACGCCGCCGCAAGGTGACCGAGGATGCAATGAAGTAGGGGGCTCACGCCAAGGCGCAAGTTACGGTTGCACGTACGACAAGACGGATTTCTCTCCCTCGTTTCCGAGGCGAACCGTCGCCGACAGCGTATACACGAAGACGCCAGCGCGCTGCGTAATCCGATCAGCAACTTCATCCGATGTTTTTCCCGGCGCGATAGTTCGTTTCGCCAGTAACCGCGCCGGTCCAGGAAGCAACGCGAAGTCGTGCCGGACTGTGACCAGCACTTGATCTTGCCAGCCGATTTCGTTCTCCGCGAATTCTTCTGGATAAGGGCGGATGTCGTGCCAGGCTAGTGGTGGTTCCGTCTCCTTGTGGCGAATTTCGAGTTCGACGGTGGTGGCCGCGAGTGCATAGGCCAGCTTATTCCGCAGACGGTTGGGAACGCGGGAGTTATTGGCCGAGTTGGGATCCAGGACTTGATACGTCTTGGCAAGTGACGGCAACGCCGACATTCCGAGATGCGATTGGTTCGCGCCGACATCGCGGGACGGGCAAACCGGCATCAGCGCTTGGGCCGCGGCCTGCTCGATCTTTTGTAGCTTGCGACTGGGGTGAGTCAGCAGATAGCGTTCAAATTCCTGATCGTTCTCGTCGCGGATGAGACCGAGATCCTGTCGGCGAACACCGACGCAGTTGGGAGATTCCAGTCCGTCGCCAAGATCCGCGGGAATCCAGACGATTGCGGAACGCGCAGCGGCATAGGCGGCGTACTCCACAACCATGCGGGCAATCGTGATCTGGCTAAGCTGTACGATGAACAGCATCAGCATTACGAAAACAGGGAGCGTCAAAACGAAGCTGAGACTCTGGACCGCGCCACGTTCGTCGGATGGAAGCCGCCACAATTGCCTCCATCCTTCCATTCCGGCGCCATGACAACGAATTCGCGAAGCCACAACCGCACATCCGGCGATTGCCGCCAACAGCGGCCAACAGTCAAGCAGCACAGCGCGGTGCATACAATGTTCGCTCGAGACGAAAAGTGACGCGGACCAACAGACTAGCTTAATTCTAGGTGCCGCCAAAACGTCCCACAATTGTGTCGACGGATGGGACGAATAAGTCGTATAGGACCTATGTGGCCCGCTTTTGGTTTCGTTCAAGCTACATCACGTGGAGCATCACGGCTACGTTTTCGCTGCGTGGCGGTAGAAGCGTGATCACCCGCCACGCCGCTGAGTTATTCGGCGGACGGTATTTCCATAGAAATGTCCAGGTCTATTCGGACGGGACGTGAGGAGAGTCGCCGATAACACTGATTTGTTTTGTGGGTGCTCATGGAAACGCGCCTAGGGCGGCAGCAAAATGATCGAACAGAAACCAACGACTCATTTTCGTGCCCGCCAACCTTCCTGCCCATAACTCCTGGTTGCAAACCGGCAGGAAGATTGGCGGGCAGGAACATCAGCCCCAAGCAACGCACAATAATTATCAGTAGAATCCCAACACGCGCTCGTAGCTCAGCTGGATAGAGCAGCGGTTTCCTAATGGAAATCCACGATTTTGAAGTTGTTCAAAAATCTCCATTTTTCCGCAGAAAACAGCGGTTTCTCGATTCGCAACAATCTCAACAATCGCAAAGAAAATGCGCGAAAGGTTGTAGTCTACAACCCGCGCGAAATGCCCCTTGAAAGGATTGTTTGGTCGAACTGCGTCTCCACGACTGACAATCGCGAGCTAGCCCCGCCCTTGCGTGATCTCCCCTCGGGACGCCTCACGGGGGTCGTCATCGCCGATCGTGCGTCAGCGGGGCAGTGATGCGGTCGCGAGCGGAGACGCAGTGGAACAGATGCCTATGATTCAGCTTTAGACTGCATCTCGGCCTCGGTCCCGAACCAAATCGTTTTCTGATCCGTGTCGAGAAAAACGGCAAGCTCCGGAG
>CAZFLF010000951.1:0-3460 GCA_964519825.1 uncultured Pirellulaceae bacterium
CATTGCCAAGTCCGTAATGACCAGTTGATACCGTGCGTTGGAAATGTACTCGGTCGCCTCCGCGACGGATGCTGCCACGTCGCAGACGAATCCTTCCTTGGCTAATGCCGTCGCAATTAAGCAGCGGATTCCCGCTTCGTCATCGACCACTAATGCACGCAACGGCACTGGATTCGGTGAACTGTTCACGATACTACCTTGCTTGTTTGTCGCCAGCGAAGACGGAATTCTCGGCTTGACAGATGCTCCCTTTGTCCGCGGAATGCAAACAATTGAGAACCCGTAGCCACAACAATGGCGTCTGCCCCGAAAAGTATAAGTCGGAAAAACGCAGCGGCCCGAGACGGCTTGGCAAGACATTCCGACACGGGCTGCGGCGCGATCGAGTCAACCTGCGACTTCCTGGTCTGAACGGTTATCCGTCACAGACACGTTACTCCGAAACATCGTTACGACCCCTCTTCGCCAGTGAGGCCGGAAGGTGAGGATGGGGAGCCCCCGTTAGTTCTCCGAATGTCCGCCGTAGCAGGTCAACAATCTTCTGCCGACCTCGATTGGCACGCCGAGTTTCTCCAGATCCTCGACGCCCGATGAAATAGAGACGAGTGCGGCGAGCAGCTTCTGCTCCTGATCGTCCGGCAGCAGTTCCTCGTCGAGAAACTTTTCGTGATAATCGATCCATGCGGCTGCGATATTGCACCAGATGGCGACTTCATCTTCTGGGTGCACGTCACGCATGAACCCGATCTCAAATTGCTCCAGCGTCGTGTTTAGATATGGCCCGACTACTTCGTAAATGGACCGTACAATTTCGAGCAGTTCGGGCGCCAACGTCTCGTGGCGGATTGGCCCTGGATGTAAGTGCTTGGGATCGACGTATTCCGGGTCGGTCATGGGAAGCTCAATTCCTGAGAAATATCGAGTACGCTTACAACTTTCACTACGAGATTACCGCATTCCTAAGGAGTTACCAGTCATGGGGACAAGACTCGTCAAGCGACGTGATGCACTGATAATCGGTTCGGCCGCTTTCGCCCTCCCCTGGCCGGCAATGCTCGCGAGGGGGGCGGATGCGCCGAGGAAGAAGGTGCTGTTCTTCACCAAGTCCGCGGGGTTCCAGCACTCGGTAGTAACGCGTAATGGAGATGAACTCAGCCATGCCGAACGAGTGCTCGGAGACCTGGGTAAGGCCCACGGTTTCGATGTGGAGTCGACCAAGGACGGGGGCGTGTTTGATCGTGACCTGAGTGGCTACAGCGCCTTTGTGTTTTATACGACGGGCGATTTGACGAAGAGCGGAACCGACAAGACGCCGCCGATGAGCGAGCGAGGCAAGCAAGCGATGCTCGATGCGGTGGCCAGCGGAAAAGGATTCGTTGGCAGTCATTGCGCCAGCGATACGTTCCATACACCGGGCAACGCGTTTGAAACGCAGGAAAAGAAGGATCCCTACATCGCCATGCTCGGTGGTGAATTCATCCGTCATGGGGCTCAGCAGAAAGCGAAAATGACCGTTGTGGATCCGAAATTCCCCGGGATGGCCGCAGCGAACACCAGCTTCGAAATGCTCGAGGAATGGTATTCACTGAAGAATTTCGCCCCGGACTTGCATGTGTTGTTGGTCAACGAAACGATGGGGATGCAAGGTAATGACTATCAACGGCCCCGGTTTCCCGCCACATGGGCGCGACGCCACGAAAAGGGGCGGGTGTTCTACACCTCGATGGGCCACCGGGAAGATGTCTGGACCAACTCCGTCTTTCAGTCCATTCTGATCGGTGGCATCCACTGGGCGATAGGGAAAGTCGACGCCGACATCCCGACGAATATCGACCAAGTCACGCCCGGCGCCAGTGTGCTGCCGCCAATGTAGCGCGGCGGGATGCCCTGGTGTGATCGTGATCTTGATTACAGGCACCAGTCATTAGGGCGAGTGACCTGTTTGCTCACTCTTCGTTGCCCAATCCGGCACCCACACGAAACATGTGACCGTCTGGATGACGGAGGTGAAATTCGCGCACACCCCACGGCTCGTTCGTCGGCGGATAGGTCACGATCATCCCTTTCTCGATGGCAATCGCATGCAGTCGATCGACGTCAGCCGGGGAATCCATCCACCAGCTCATCCACACGCCATCGGTCGCATCGTCGCCGGGGAATTTCGGCATGATCGTCCCACGTGATCCCTGGCCACCGTGACAGAGAAAAATGGTCGCCTCACCGGAGCAAACACTTCCAAAGCCTGCTTTGCCGTGCTCGTTGGCGCCAGCGGCATCGGGGCCGTTGCCAATTAACCCCTCTTGGTTCCAACTGAAACCGCGCCGCCAGCCCAGTGCTTCAAACCAGACAAAACTCTCGCCAACACTCGACACGTTCAGTACCGGCATAACACTTTGAACGCCCATTGCAGCCTCCTCAAGTGAATCGAACTGAATCAAGAAGTGCCATTTGTCCCAGTCGCAACGATCAGTCCCGAACATCTACTTGCCGTCTCCAGGTCGGTCAAGGTGCCCGCGCTGGAACCGAATTTATCAGCTTCGATACCCAACCGCCGCAACATTCAAACGGGCGAAGTGAACGTGGCGGACAGCGAGGCGATCAATCAAAAAAAAAGCCCCTGGTTCGAAGGCTCGAACCAGGAGCTATGGGTTACAACAGATTCACGACCCTGTCGGCCAGGCCCTTTTCGCCGAGCACGATGTTGAGCTTACCGGCTAGTCCGATCTTCTCCAGGATCTCCAGCTCCCGGAGTCGCATCAGCGTCGGGTTGTCGGCCAGAACCTTGGCGGTGTTGGCCTGGCTGCGCATGGCGGCCGTTTCCTCGCGGCGAGTGATGAGGTTGGCCTCGGCGGCCTTCTTGGCCTCCGTGACCTTGTTCATCAAGTCCTTCATGTCGCCCGGCAGGATTACGTCACGCACACCGACCGACACGATCGCCAGACCCAGCTCGCCGGCTCGGCGGCGAACCAGTTCCTCGGCCTCGCGAGCGACCACATCCTTGTCGGCCAAGAACGCATCCAGCTCGCGCGCACCAATCACGGCACGCAGAGCCAGCTGCGTTTCGCGGTACAGCGCCTGACGGACGTCGTCCGTCGCGCTGACCGCCTTGCGAGCGTCAACGATCCGGTAGGTCACCACTGCGTTGAGGCGCAGCGTGACCTTGTCGGCGGTCATGATGTCCTGACCGCTGATGTCGGCCATCGTCTCACGCAGGTCGATTTCGACCACCTTGGCCTCGGCCGCGCCCTTCCAGAACGCGTACAGACCCGGCGGCAGCGTGTCGATGTAGCGGCCGTCCAAGAACAGCACACCCACGCGATCACGCTCGACCGTGCAGATGTCCAGCAGGACACGAGCCGTCGGCAACCGAGCGACCACCTGCAGCTCGTCGTGCTCGAACCGCGGCACGCGAGCGTCGAGCACTTCGACTCGAACATCGCGGACCGTGTTCCACAGCGCG
>CAZFLF010000952.1:0-3459 GCA_964519825.1 uncultured Pirellulaceae bacterium
GATTACCGAGATGACCGAGGCGGAATGGGACGCTTGCCTCGATACGAATCTCAAAGGAGCGTTTCTGAGCTGCAAGTATGCCATCCCACATATGCGTCGGCGCGGAGGCGGCTCCATCGTCAATATTTCCAGCAATGCGGGGCTGCTGCCGCGCGCTCATGATCCGGTATATTCGATCAGCAAAGGAGCGCTACTCGCGCTGACCAAGAGCCTGGCACTATGCCACTCCGTGGATCGGATCCGAGTAAACGCGGTCTGTCCTGGTCCCGTCCGTAACACGCGAATGATGAACGCCGACCTGAGTAAGGCAAGCGATGCTGACGCGACGGCTCAACAATTCATCAATGCCAGTCCGTTGGCACGAGCCCATGGCAGGATGATTGATCCTAACGAAGTCGCTAGCGCGGTCCTGTACCTGGTCAGCGACGCAGCGGTGATGGTGACCGGCACCGCACTCGCGATTGACGGGGGTAAATCGCTCGGCGTTCCGCTGCGCTGATGGCCGCTGAGATTGTGGAACACGCGGCTCGCCTGACTTATTCGACGCGGGCTGAGTGTCTCCACGTGTAGCGCCGCAACGTTATGATGGTATCCGCGCAACGGACGTTGCGAGCAACCAATTCTAAACCCAGCGGTTGGAGATTTCGGCAATCTACGTCGCCAACGCAATGAGCCTCGCTTGGCAACGAACCAATTCCTCCCCGCGCTTCAATCGATTTCACATGTATGCCCGGTGAATCGGCTACGAATCTGAATCCATGCCCCAAAGAACCTGAACTGAGGGCATTTGCGATTGGGGATCTCTCGTCGCATCGTTTGCAGCGGATCGAGCGGCATGTTGACGACTGCGAAAGTTGCCAGACCGCATTACAGGGGCTTGATGCGATTGGCGATGTGTTTGTACAGGAGCTGCGGCAAGTCTCCAACGGTTTGAATCCGGGTGGCGGCGAGATTCCAGACTGTGTGCTCGCCAGCGCTAAAGCAGGCATCGTCGCCGCTACGCACGCTCGGCCTTCCGATCTCACCTTCGACTCGGGACGGCATTTCGCCAGGATGCTGCAAGATGGCGCATGCCGGTTGGGGCGGTTCGACTTGTTAGCCGAATTGGGGTCGGGCTCGTTCGGGTATGTATTTCGCGCGCGGGACGTCGAACTCGACCGGATCGTGGCAATCAAAGTTCAACGGTCCGGAGCATTCGCCAGCGACGAGGACGTCAGCCGGTTCCTGCGCGAGGCACGTAGTTCCGCGGCGCTCAGTCATCCCGCCATTGTCGCGCTCTACGACACGGGCCGATCGGAAGACGGCGTGTGCTTCCTCGTCACGGAGTTCGTCGAGGGTGAAACGCTGGAGAAACGTCTCGCCAACACACCGCTTGACCAGCGGCAATCGGCGACCATCGTGTCGGAGTTGGCGGACGCCGTCCAATATGCCCACGAACACGGAATTGTGCATCGTGATTTGAAACCATCCAACATCATTCTTGATACGACGGACCGACCGCACATCACCGATTTCGGTTTGGCGAAGAGGGCCAGCGTCGGTGAATCTCTGATGACTTCCGAAGGGCGAGTCATGGGGACTCCGGCCTACATGTCGCCGGAGCAAGCGGCTGGTGGTGGTGACTCCGTCGACGGACGTACCGACATTTACAGCCTGGGTGTCATCCTTTACGAGTTGCTGACCGCCGAACGACCATTCCAGGGAAGCAATCGCCTGCTCTTGCTGCAGGTTCTTGAAGACGAGCCACGGCGCCCGCGTCAACTTGAACGGGGCATTCCCAAGGATCTCGAAACGATCTGCCTCAAGGCCATGGCAAAGTCGCCGGGACGTCGGTACCAGACCGCAAGCCAACTGTCCGAAGATTTGCGCCGCTTTCTGCGTGGCGATGCCATCGAAGCTCGGCCGGTTGGTTTTGGGGAGCGCTCGTGGCGTTGGTGTCGACGAAACCCAGTCGCGTCGATTCTATTCACCGCAGTCACCGTCGGGTTGGTGGTGGGACTCGCCTACCTGACCAGCTTATCCTCGTACTTCGTTCGCGAGACAGCGCTGGATAGTGCCCGTATGGAGGCCGACATGCTGGAAAGTGTCAACGCTTACTACAGCGATGTACTCTCACGGATTGACACGAATGCGGTGGCTGTGACCCATGAGTACGCTTTGCGGCGCAATGCATTGCCCTTGCCGTTCACCTTCACGATTGATGCCGGCCAGCGAATCAGCCAGACGGAATCAGGTCTACAGATTCGGCTCTATAGCCAATTTCCGTTTCGTGCCAACGGTGGTCCAAAGGACGCCTTTCAGCGTGATGCATTGCGTATCCTTGCTGCTACCACGCGGGCATCTCCGTCAAAGGAGGATCGAGAGTTTCATCAATTCGTCGAGATCGATGGCCGTCAGTTCCTGCATTATGCCCGCGCACAGCTAATGAAGGAGAGCTGCGTCAAATGCCATAATGGGCATCCGCAGAGCCCAAAGAAAGATTGGAAAGAGAATGACCTCGTCGGAGTGTTGCTCGTCACTCGACCGCTGGACCGCGACGTCGAGCGAACTCGGTCCGGGCTTCGCAGCGCAACATTGCTCATGGGGGCTACTGTGGTGGCGTTGATCGCCAGCGCGATTTTGGTGGCTGTGCGATCTCGATCACGAAGGAAGTGAGGCGGCGATGACGCATTCGACGCCGATCCAACCTTCAGGTTTCCCACATGATCCTCTACCTACGTCACGCAGCTTATTGCAAAGAGCTCGGGATCGCGACGAAGACGCCTGGCGCGAATTAGTCCATCTCTACGCTCCGCTTGTTTACTTCTGGTGTCGGCGGATGAACGTCGCAGAGCAAGACATTCCTGATCTTGTACAGGATGTCTTTCGAGCGGTTGTCACCGGACTCGAGACGTTTCGCAAGGAACGCCCCAGCGATACTTTTCGCGGTTGGTTGCGCACGGTGACACGCAGTAAAGCCGTAGACGGTGTGCGCCGTGCGAACCGATTTCCGATTGCGGCCGGCGGGTCCGAGGCGCATCAGCGATGGGAACAACTCGCTGCGACTGAAGACTGTCAGGACGAAGAACAGCTTGCCGAGAAGGCTCTGTTTCTCCGCGCCCTGGACACTGTACGTCCCAAGTTCGAGCCGCAGGTTTGGGAAGCGTTCTGGCGGATCGTGGTCGATGGCCGATCGGCGGTTGAGGTTGCTGACGAACTCGGCATGAAACCGGGCACGGTGCGTGTGGCGAAATGCCGAGTGCTGCAGAAACTGCGTCAGCAGCTGGGAGACGTGGATTAGACGGCCACGGACAGTCAGAAGGACTAATGACTAGTCATTAGTTCTTAGTCCTTAGACATTTCGCCATCCGCTGGCGCCTGTCCAGAGTCAAGAAAAGCGAAGGCCCGGTCTCTTATCGAGACCGGGCCTCGTTGTCTCGCAAAGTTCAGGTGATCTTTACGAGTGGTGGCTGCCCAGCG
>CAZFLF010000953.1:0-3457 GCA_964519825.1 uncultured Pirellulaceae bacterium
TATGCTCGACACTTTGCTGGTCGTTCGCGGCGAACAGGAACGGGAATTTCGGCTCGGAATCGGGATCGACTTGCCCCAGTCGCTGCCAGAAGCGCTGTCTTTGATGGCTCCGGCGGTGGGTCTGGAGCAATCCACGTCAGCGCCCGCGCCGGCGCAAAGTTGGTTGTTCCATATCGATTCACGATCGGTGACCCCAACTCATTGGTCATTAATAACCGAAGATGGACAGATTCGCGGAATCCGTGTGCGATTGCTTGAGTCGACCGGCCAGTCGGGCCGGTTCAAGCTGTCTGCATTCCGGCCGTTCACGACCGCCAGACAAGTGAATTTTGTGGGTGAGACTCTTAGCGAGTGTCCGATTACGGATGGCCGGATCGGGATCGACGTGACCGCTCATGAATGGATCGAGGTTGAAGGGCGATGGAGCTAAAGACGACGGAGCTAAAGAGTAGAGGAAGAAACTTCCGACTCGATACAGGTATGATTATTACGTTGGACGGTCCGGCAGGTGCCGGCAAGAGTAGCACGGCCCGAGCGCTTGCCCGGCGACTCGGTTATCGTTTCCTCGACACGGGCGCCATGTATCGCGCGGTCGCTTTGGCGGCGATCCGTCGGCAGGTGCCGTGGAGCGACGCAGAGGCACTCACGGAACTCGCACGACATGTCCGAATTGAGCTGCAAAACGAGCGCGTCTTCCTCGACGGCGAAGATGTGACCGATGCGATCCGTTCCATCGAAGTTACCTCCTCCGTTCATCACGTGGCGGATCAACCGGCAGTCCGCAAACAGCTTGTCGAGCAGCAGCGTCGGTTAGCGATGGGTAAGAACATCGTGTGCGAAGGACGTGATCAAGGAACCGTCGTGTTCCCCGACGCCGAATGTAAGATCTTTCTGACCGCAACGCCTGAAGAACGGGCTCGGCGGCGCCTGCAAGAATTGCAGGCTCGTGGTGAACAGGTCCCCTTTGAGGTCCTGTTAGCCCAGCAGAACGAACGAGATCATCGCGACACGACTCGCCCGGTTGGCCGGTTAAGCCGAGCCAGTGATGCGGTCGAGGTCGTTTCCGATGGCCTGACCCAAGAGGAAGTGATCGCCCGGCTAGAACGCGTGGTACGTGACTGCCAATCACGGCTGGCTACTGCCGGCGACTGACCCAATTCTCGTTATTCTCGTTTCGTTATTCTCGTTTCGTTATTCTCGTTTCGAGGCTGCCACACGCCGTCGCTATTGCATTGGCGTCGCGCTCTTTGCTACGCAAGAATGTCCTGAAGCACTTTCCCCTCGACGTCTGTCAGTCGGAAGTCTCGGCCGTTCAAACGAAACGTCAGCCGTTTGTGATCGAGGCCGAGCAAGTGCAGCATCGTGGCGTGGAGATCATGCACGTCGACCTTGTTCACGACGGACCTGTGGCCGAATTCGTCGGTTTCTCCGTAGCTCGTGCCCCCTTTTACACCGCCGCCGGCGAACCAAAACGTGAAGGCGTGCGGATTGTGGTCGCGTCCTGGCTTTTCGGACTTCTGAGCCACGGGCAGCCGGCCAAACTCGCCACCCCACACAACGAGCGTTTGGTCGAGAAGCCCACGCTGCTGTAAATCCTCCAACAGCGCGGCGATCGGCTGATCGGTTTCTTCCGCAAAGCCCCGATGATTGCCGGCAATGTCGTTGTGGCCGTCCCAACTCAATTGATTCTCCATGCCACCGGAAAAAATCTGGACGAACCGCACCCCGCGCTCGACCATCCGCCGAGCGATGAGACATTGCTTGGCAAAGTGAGTGCAGCGTTTGTCGTCCAGGCCGTATTGTTTGCGAATGTGCTCCGGCTCCGCATCCAGATTCAAAGCTTCGGGCGCGGCCGTCTGCATACGATAAGCCAGTTCAAAGCTCTCGATGCGGGCTGCGAGCTCCTGTTCCGCCGGCCGCTGGTCGGCGTGCAGATGATTCAACTGCCCGAGCAAGTCGAGTTGCGACCGCTGCCGCGATTCGGACAGTTCCGCGGGCCGCTTGAGATTGTCAATTGGTTCGCCCTGCGGCTTCAGCCATGATCCTTGATACACGCTGGGCAAGAATCCCGCCCCCCAGTTCAGCGAATAGCCCTTCGGTAAGCCCCGTCCTTTCGGATCGGACATCACCATGAAGGACGGTAGGTCACGGCTCTCGCTCCCCAAACCATAGGTGACCCAGGAACCGACGCACGGAAATCCCATTTGTGTAAAACCCGTGTTCATCATGAACAAGGCCGGACTGTGGTTATTGGATTTACCGTGGCCGGAATGCACAAACGCCATTTTGTCGACGTGCCGTGCCAAGTTGGGAAAAATCTCCGACACCCATTTACCGCACTGCCCATGCTGTTGGAATTTGAACGGTGATTTCATCAAGCCGCCGACCGCATTGGCGAAGAAGCCGGTGAATCGGTCAAACCCGGGCAGTTCCTGGCCGTCATGTTTCTCGAGGGCAGGTTTGTAATCCCAGGTGTCCACATGACTCGGCCCACCATTGATGAATAGCCAAATGATGCTCTTTGCCTTGGGAGTGAAATGAGACGGCTTGGGGGCGAGCGGATTCAAATTATCAGCGCTCGTTCCCCCCCTGGCCTCCGAGACGAGTAACCCCTCGTCGCTCAGCAATCCCGCTAAACCTAACAGCCCCGCTCCACAGCCGGCTTTTGCCAGCAGTTCACGGCGAGTCCACAGTCGAGTTAAATCGAGATTGAATGACATAGCTTGTTGTTCCAGGGTACGGCATTGGCCGAGCGGACTAGGCCAGTATATTCTGTGCCTGAACTGTTTTGAAACTCTGGGCAGCGAAAGAGACGGACAGGAAGATGACCATTTTCCTGTCATCCGTCTTTTTGTCGACCTAACAACAATTGTGTGGAGTGGTCATTTCTCATGCCAGAGCTCCCTGAAGTCGAGACGATGCGAAGGGGAATATTGACGATCGTCGGAAGTCAGATTAGTGCGATTGAGTCGATTCGTTGCACACGCCGGCCGATCTTGATCCGGCCGCCAATGCGACATTTTCGCGAGCGATCGGTCGGACAACGTGTGGTCTCGGTGGACAGGCTGGGGAAGCGCGTGGTCATTCGGCTGGCCAGCGACCACCGGATAGTATTTGAGCCGCGAATGACTGGTCTGGTGCTCGTGGCCGATCCCCCCAGCGAGGAGCATTTACGCTTTCGCATCGACCTGGCCGGCGGCCCCATTCGTCACGTGTGGTATTGGGATCGGCGTGGACTCGGCAACGTTCGCTTGTTGTCGGCAGCCGAATTGGCTGAGCAACTGGAGCAGGGTCTGCTGGGCCCGGACGCCCTGGCTGTAAATCCGGCTGAATTTCGGCAGCGCCTGTCCGCCGGGCGACGCGAGATCAAAGTCGCGCTGCTTGACCAGCGTGTAATCGCAGGAATTGGGAACTTGTATGCGGCCGAAATCCTGCATTTGGCGGGAATCCATCCCCA
>CAZFLF010000954.1:0-3454 GCA_964519825.1 uncultured Pirellulaceae bacterium
GTACCGCCAGGACATCGATCTCCAAGCCGCCGTGACTTTGCTCGGTCAATTCATGAAGCAGTTGCTGGCAATTCTTGGAGTGACCGCGATTGGACCGGCTGTCGCAGCCGCGGTCGCTTCGCTGCTCAAGACCGTTCCAGGCATCGGAACAATCGCCGGCGGGCTTCTCCAAGGAATCGTTCAGGCTCTCATCACACGCTGGATTGGCGCGGTATTCATCCAATATTTCCGCAACGAAATGCAAACCACCGAAGCGGGGCTGGCGACCGTCGCGAGGCAAGAATGGGAACGTCTCACGACACTTGCGGAACTAAGACGACTCGTCCAAATGGCCCGCAGCAAGTTAACCTAGACGCGAAGCGCGCTGGCTGTGCCTAACAACTGACCGAGCCACAATGACCAACCAACAATGACCAATGACCCATAACTTCGTTACGTGATCATGGAATCTGCTGGACCACCGACCCCCATCCTCAAAGACGAGAACTACCATCGCGCCATGGCGTCGGTGGAGCAGACTCTCCAGAAACTGCGCAATTGCCCGGTCGAGGAGCGCGAGAAGCTGCGCCGCGATCTGACTCAGCTGGAAGAGATGCTTCGCAAGCTGGAAACAGGTCGCGTCGAGATCGTGGTATTCGGCGAAATCAGCACCGGCAAGTCCGCGCTCATCAACGCATTGATTGGCCGCGAGGTTTCCTCGGTCGACGTGCAGGGAGGATGGACGAAAGAGGTTTGGCAGTTTGGTTGGGAAACCGCTGGCTACCACGTGCCGGGTCTCGAGTCGTCCGAAGTCGTGCTCATCGATACGCCGGGCCTGAACGAGATTGGCGGACAGCATCGTGGTGAACTCGCCCAGGAAGTGGCTCGACGAGCCGACCTGCTCCTCTTTGTTACCGACTCCGATCTCAATGAAACCGAGTTTTCGGCGCTCACGACGTTGGCCGCCATCCAAAAGCCGATTCTGGTGGTGTTGAACAAGATTGACTTGTACTCTCCGGCTCAACGTCAGCGGCTGTTGCAGGTGCTCCGCGAGGATCGGCTGCGCAACTTGATCGTTCCGGAAGATGTGGTGCCGGCCGCCGCCGATCCGCGCGAGATCGAATATGTCATTCAATCGCCGGACGGCAAGACTCACAGCGAATGGCGGCGTCCCGAGCCGGATGTGGAAGGGCTCAAGGTGCGCGTCTTGGAAATACTGGAGCGGGACGGTCTGGCGCTCGTGGCGCTGAATGGCGCCATGTACGCCGCAGACAAATCCGATCGCATCGCGACCTTGCGCGTGCAACTCCGCGAGAAACGGGCGACACAGACAATTTGGAGTTTTGCCAGCGTCAAAGCGGTCGCGGTCGGTCTGAACGTCGCGCCTGTATTCGACGCGCTGGGAGGTATTGCGGTTGATGCGACGATGGTCGCTACCCTCGCTCACATTTACGGACTTCAGATGTCCTGGATGCATGCTCGGCAACTCGTCGCCACGATCGCGAAAGCCGCCGGGTGGGCCCTCGCGGCTGAATTCAGCACGCACCTACTGGCCATGACGTTTAAAGCGCTGACGCTCGGTTACGGCACGATCCTGACTGCCGTGCCTCAAGGTGCCGCCGCGGGCTACGGTTCGTACATCGTCGGCCAAGCGGCTCGGTATTATTTCGAGCACGGCTCGTCGTGGGGGAGTGAGGGGCCAAAAGCAGTCATTCACCGGCTTCTCGAAGAGACCGACAAACAGTCCGTCATCGATCGGCTCAAGGACGAAATCAAACGTAAGCTCCAGTTCAACCCGCACGCGGACGCCAAGTCGTAGTGCATGGTACGCAGGCCTAATGCATACCACTGCCACCGGAGAGTTCCCGAACCAAGTCGCCGACGACTGCCTTGGCGTCCCCGAACAACATGAAGGTTCGGTCCTGAAAGTAGAGCTCGTTTTCTATGCCGGCGAACCCTGGGTTTTTGCTGCGTTTGATGGCGAACACCGCCTTGGCTTTGTCGGCGTGGATAATCGGCATCCCATAGATTGGTGTCGTCTTGTCATACCGCGCCGCCGGATTGACCGTGTCGTTGGCTCCGATCACCAGTGCGACGTCGCATTGCGGCATATCCGGGTTGATCTCGTCCATCTCGACCAGTTCGCTATACGGGATGTCGGCCTCCGCCAGCAGCACGTTCATGTGGCCCGGCATGCGTCCCGCCACGGGATGGATGGCGAACTTCACCGTGATCCCGCGCTTCTTGAGTTGGTCGGACAGTTCGCGGACGCGATGCTGAGCCTGCGCAACGGCCATGCCATACCCAGGGATGATCACAACCAGGTTTGCCTGCTCGAGCACTTGCGCGGCACCTTCGATCGTTTCCGATTTATAGACTCGCTGTTGGGTGGACTCCTGCGATGCTTGCACCTGTCCGAACGCTCCGAACAACACGTTGGTGAACGATCGGTTCATCGCCCTGCACATGATGATCGACAGAATCAAGCCGCTGGAGCCGTCCAGCGCGCCAGCGATGATCAAGAGTTTGTTGTCGAGCACAAAGCCCATCGCCACGGCGGACAGACCAGCATAAGCGTTGAGAATGGAGATTACTGTCGGCATATCGGCGCCGCCAATCGGGATGATGAGCAGCACACCGAAGGCCAATGCCAGCACGACGATTAAGCCCAGGGCCAAACCGGACCAAAATCCGACTGGATAAAGCACGAGGAGGAATCCCAACAGGACCGCCAGCGACAGCAGGCCGATGTTGGTGACGTTTTGCATTGGATAGATAACTGGCCGCTGTGGAATCCACTTGATCTCCTGGAGCTTGGCGGCCGCCATCAGGCTTCCGGTGAACGTGAGAAATCCCAGGATGACTTCAACCACGATCGCGGTCATGCAAAATGGCGTGAGTTGCTCAGGTGCGTCGCTGGCCCACAGGCAGTATTTCGCGGTTCCCACCAAACCGGCGGCGAGTCCGCCAAAGGCGTGCGAGACCGCGGTCCGTTGCGGAACCGCGGTGAGCGGCACGCGTGAAAGCGGAATCCCCACCGCAAAGCCGGCGGCGATCGCCAGCACGATCCAAATGTGGTGGATAATTCCTGGTTGCAACCAAGTCGCCAAGATCGCCAACGTCATCGCCGCCGCACCCGCGAAGACGCCCCGACGCGCGGTCTTCGGATCGTTCATCCAGTAGAGTGAGAAGATGAACAGCACGGCCGCAACGAGGTATGCGAGCTGCACGAAGGCGTGGCTCATTGCTTCACCACCGGACGAGATTGTTTGAACATCTTCAACATGCGATCGGTGATCAGAAACCCGCTGACGACGTTCGTCATGGAAGCGAATAGCGCCACCACCCCGAGAAGGCGGATGCTGAGCGGATATTCGGCGCCCGCGACGATGATGGAACCGACCACGGCGATGGCCGAGATCGCATTGGTGAGCGACATGAGAGGCGTGTGCAACAACCGTGACACGCGGGCGAC
>CAZFLF010000955.1:0-3454 GCA_964519825.1 uncultured Pirellulaceae bacterium
TACGGGTCTGTGCGGGGGGTGGCCCGAAAGGGCCATCCCTACCGCGTTAACCTTTATTTAAGGTTCCTGACACCTTTTATGTCCCTTTTCTGTCCTTGACCCATCGCATTTCTTTACACCCTCAATCGCGCTTTCAAAAAATCCGGGCGTTGCCATATAATCCACGCCGAACACACCAACCTTGCGTAACGGAGTACGAACGAGTATTTGAACCGCCGAAGATCACGGAGGTCACCATGGCACGAAGACCGAAGAAGAAGAAAGACAAGATCCGTTCGCTGAGGGCTCGTGCTCGCAAGTGTGGACGCGCTGCTTCTCAGCCAACTCCTGCTCCCACCGGCTTAACCTCAACTACATTGGATAGCCTGCAAGTCCGCGACTCATTCGCGTCCCAAAACGTTCACGTCGATCCGGACGATGTGCCGCGTCGGTTTCCGCGGAACGAACTACGCTCATTGCCCTTGCGGCACGAGACCTGGCAAGTCGGTCTGATGCCGTGCCATGACGAGCCGCACGGCGACGACGCGCCAATGTGGTTGTTCGGCGTGGCTAATATCGGCCGTCAGGAGATCCGGGTGGTGAGCGTGATCGATCAGCGACTTACCGAAGTGGTCGCCTGGAATGAGTTGCTTCAATCATTTCTACGTCCAATTGACGGCGGCCCTGCCCGGCCTAGCACCTTGGTCGTGTGCCGCCGTGAGTTCTGTGACGCCTGGAAACCGTTGCTCATGGAAATCGGTGTCTGCTGCCAATACGAAGACGATCCCCAACCGGTTGGCCAGTTGTTGGAAGCGATGGGCGACGTCATCGAAAAGCACGAACTGCCACGCGCCAAAGACATCGATATCCGCGAGTTTCCCCAATCCGATGCGGTTTGGCAGGCAGACTTCATCCGGTCGCCAGCGTGGATCATGAACGAACAGGAAGGCTCGTACCGGCCGTGGTCGGTGCTCGTGCTGGAGAAGTCCAGGTCGAATGCCTTGATGACATCGCATACGCCGGGTGATCCCGCGCCGGAGATGCTGCTGGAGTTTCTCGTCCGCACGATGGCCCGGCCCGGCGGTGAATCAGCGCAACGGCCACGGCTGATCGAGGTTTCCGATGCGGACTGCTACGACCACTTGCGGCCGCGACTGGAGGCTGCCGGCGTTGCTTGCCGGTTGGTTGATGAACTGAGCGAGTTCAATGATTTCTGCCTGCGTTTGGCGAGAAGTTTTGACGGGTCGGAGAAGTGTGCGCTGGCGGACGGACGAAGCGTGACGCGTGCACAAATGGAATCATTCTACGAAGCGGCGGATTATTATTTCCGGCAGGCTCCGTGGCGTTGCGTGCCGGGCGAAGTGCCGATCGAAATCCGCTGCGACGATCCAGCCATGGGCACGCGATATGCGATTGTTGTGGGGCGGACCGGCGTGCAATTGGGATTGTGCATTTATGACGACTGGGAGACAACGCGAGCACTGCTCAGCGGGTATGCGACGGCCGACGAGAATCGTGCGTTGGTAGTTTGCTACGACGAAGCGGAGATTATGTCGGCCGTCGATCTGCAATTGATCGACCGTCTCGGCTGGCCGATCGCTACGCCGGAAGCGTGGCCGGCGGTGATGCGGCTGCAGCCACGCCGCACGCCGCGTTCAGTGAACGCGGAGGAATTAGTGTTTCTGGATGCCTGCCTGCGAGCGATCCCAGAATTCCTTAAGACGAAAGCAACCTCGCAGACCTGGCAAGTCGAATCCGGAACACGCTCGGTTGAATTGCACTTGGCGTGGCAAGGGTATTCAAACAAACGTGCGTGAGACAAAACATGCAAACCGGGTGGTCCCGCGCAATTAGGTTTCGATTCGTTTCTAGGTTTTCGACTGTTCATTTTCCGGAATCCTTTCGACATAGATACGAAGCAAATTCGGTAACGCACTGGAAGCGATTTCGGGTGCAAACCACCTGGTTGTGATTGAGTGGTGACGAGCAGTTCCCAAATTTCTTGGACCGCCGTTCCTAACGCCCGGTTCGATGAGCTGATAAACGTGTCCCGTTTTTGGGTCGTATTTCGGCACGTCTAAAAAACGGATGACTTGATGGGAAGCCCGGGAGCCCAACGCCTGAGCTAATCGGGCGGCGCCCAGCGCGGTAGCCGCCGAGGAACTCTGAACCACCAAAAACGTCAAACGAAGCGACAGACCACAGAACAAATCGCGAGCGCAGCTTCGGTCCAACGCCTCATTATCCACAAACCTCGCGGACTGCGCAATTTCAAGGCGATTGTTTCGGTTTCGTCCGCTTGACGCTTGCCTGGGGGAGCCATTTCTCTATTTCCTCAACGGTCACTTGCGAGACTGCCGTTGCACTGAGATCCAGCGACCGAAGACTTGTCAGGCCTCGCAGGTGAACAATGCCCGCGTCTGTTACTTGAGTGCCGTCAAGCATTAACACCTGCAGCTTTTTTGCACCCTGGAGATGTACCAGAGCAGAGTCTGTGACTCCGGACCGGCGCAATACGAGCTCCTTCAGGTGCGGCAAGTCCGCAACATGTTCAAGAAATGAACCAGAAAGCTGTGGGTTGCCCGGAAGATCGATTCTCTCAAGGCCTATCAGATTCTTCAGGGAGATCAAGTGATCATCGGTTACTTGCGTTCTGCTAAGATCCAGGTGTTGCAGGTTTCGCAGCCGACTCAAGTGCTTCAACCCTTCGCCCTTGATTGGATTAATCCCCAACACCAACATTCGCAATTCCGTTAGATTTTGGAGGTGTTTAAGGCCGTCATCCGTGATGTGCCCCCCATCAAGATACAGCAGTTTCAAATGGCGCAGTCCTTTTAGGTGGACAAGATCGGCATCGGTCGGCTCTACGCCATGACCCGCCTCATCTACATCCAGTCCAACCATCACGACGTCATGGAAGTAGTCGTCACCGAGGAGTCGTTGCAGCCAGTCCGGATATGACGGCTTACCCTGCGGCAGCCGGCGATGTCGATCGGCATCGTATTGGTAGTCGTATTCGATGGTGCCGTTGCGTGCCAGAATCGCTCGGACAGCTTGCTGTTGACGGGTAGCTGAATTAACGCACCAACCGAGCCAGACGGCAACCACCCCAACTCCAACGAAGAAACTGCGCAGGCTGAACTTGACCCAGCGACGCTTCCGCCTAGGACCGCCAAGATCGGCTGTGACCATAGGAGTATCTCGTCGCTGCCTAACTTCTAATTCTTCGGCCGAATGCTCAGGGCCACTCGACGCATTGTACCCGTAATGCACCCCGTTGCGGAAACGCCTTTCACCAGATGTTTGTCGTGCACCTAAGACGCCACATCGACCGACCTATCGAAACTGCCGGGCGCGTTATGCCGCAAAAGGTTCCTTTGTCGATTCATCAACTCGGATTTGGCAGAGTGTTCGATTGTCGGAAGTTGTCTGTCCGAAATCGCCATCTTGTAATTCAAAACTCGAAGAAGTCGTG
>CAZFLF010000956.1:0-3452 GCA_964519825.1 uncultured Pirellulaceae bacterium
ATGCGGAATTGTCTTTCGTTCCATATTCCACATTCCGCATTCCACATTCCGAATTCCCTTGTCATCCATTTCACGACTGTGCCGCCACGACAACTTTGTGCAGTGCTTGAGCAACGAGGTTGACACGCTCGTCTGATTCCAGCAATACGGGATGGTGCAACAGTACGGTATTTTCCGCGGCCGCCGTACTGTGTTCCAAGGAGCCGGCGCGCCGGCAGCGGTTGCCGCGGCGTACAAATCCCCGGAAGCCGGCGTCAAGCGATACTCCTTCGGCCTGGACGGCAGCGACGAATTTTTCGCGCGGCCAACCTCCGCATTGTCGCGAATCATATCTCCATGCCAGTTTGTAAAAACTTGCAGCGTTGTCCGGCAGATTCCCTACTACGGCGTGTAATGCCGATATCGTATTCGTCTGTTCGAGTAGATGTGTCACGCTGTACCGGCGTCGAGTGTTTCGATCACCGAGTTTCAACAACTGGGGAATCAAAACGGCGGCCTGCAGTTCACTGAGTGGAAAGGCGTGATTGCCGCGCTCGCAAAACACTTTCGCCCGCTGCCAAACATGCTCGTGATTGGTCACAATCGCGCCACCCCGTCCGGCAGTTAGTAACTTACTGCCACCAAAGCTCCATACACCTACATCTCCCCAAGTTCCGGCGATACGACCTTGTACGATCGCCCCCGGTGCCTGGCAAGCGTCTTCAACCAGAGTCAATCCACGGCGGTCTGCGATCGAGCGCAGACGCTGCATGTCCGCAATTCCACCGTGCAAGTGAGAAACGATGATCGCTCGCGTGTCAGTGGTGACGGCGGCTTCCACCAGTTCCGCAGCCAAGCACCAAGTGCTGGGCGAAATATCAACCAGCACAGGTATCGCTCCGACCGCTTCAATCGCCCGAAAATTCCCGCCGAAATCGTACCCGGCGAGAATCACTTCGTTGGCCGGTTCGATTCGCAACCCTCGGAGCGCAAGTTCGACCGCGAAAGTGCCACTGCAACACGGGAATGCGAATTTCACCTGGTGCAGTTCGGTGAGCATGCTGACGAGATGCTCGTTATGCGAGCCATCGTATTTGCCCCAACTTCCGTCCGCATAGGCCTGCAGCAACGCATCCCGCACGTCGACATCGAGGGGCGGCCAGATTGGTTGTGGCGAAGAGAACGCCGGTTCACCACCTTCAATTGCCAAGCGAGTCGTCATCATTCGTGCACGTGCTTCCCCGGTGCCGAACGGCCGGACACTAATGTGAGCCGTCCATGCCGGCTCTCATTTGGGCGACCACCATGCATCGATCTTGGCGCTGAGTTGTTTCACGACTTCTGGATTCCGTTCAGCGACGTTTTGCTTTTCCAATGGATCCGACCTGATGTGAAACAATTCCGGCACATCTTGCCCCCGCGGCAGGATCAACTTCCACTCGTTTGTCACACACCAACGATACTGCAAGCTCGCGGCCGGACGATCGATGTCTCCCACGTCATGTTCAAAGATCTCACCGTACACTGTGTCGCGCGGGGACGTGTCGGCACTTCTCGGCGCCAGCAGATTCACTCCCGGAAGTTTTTCATCCACGGTCAGGCCGCAGGCGGCGGAGATCGTTGGCACGAGATCGATCGAGCAGGCGAGAGTCGAGTCATCACGCCGCGCCGCGATTGTTCCCGGCCAGCGGAGCATGATCGGCGTGCGGACTCCGGCGTCGTACGGCGAGCGTTTGCTCCGCGGAGCAAACTGCGGAGAGTCCGGGTTCTGAATCCAACCGTTGTCCGTCACGTAAACGACCAGCGTCTTTTCCTGCAGCGACTTGGAATCCAAGAACGCCAGCAACTGCCCGATTGTCTCGTCAAAGAATTCGCACATTGCCAAATACCGGGCAACATGTTCTGAGGGCGTTACCGGGCGGTATTTGTTGAGCAGCCGTTCCGGTGGAGTATGTGGCGAGTGTGGCAGCATCGGGGCGTACCAGATTAGAAACGGCCGGTCACCCGACTGCTCGACAAAGTCGAATATCGGCTGCAGTCCTTGGCGCCCAATGGTCAAGCCATCATCGCCGTGGCGGCCTTTTCGCTGGGGATCGCCATGCGTCATGCCATGCGTGAACCCGCCTTCCTTGTAATTCCCCTCCCACCACTTCCCGGTCTGCAAGCATTGGTAGCCTCGCTCGGCGAGTGCCTTGGGCAAGGTCGGCAACCGGCGGACATGTTTGAGCATCATCTCTCGGTCGGTTCCCTTGGGTGGATCGTTCCCCACCACGCCGTGTTGGTGTGGATAGAGTCCCGTGACCATTGTCATCAAACTGGGACGACAAAGGCTGGACGGTACATAACCGCGAGTAAACACTAGGCTTTCCGCCGCCAGCCGATCCAAATTCGGCGTGCGGAGGACGGGGTGCTCCATGAATCCGTAATCCGTCCAAGCCTGATCGTCTGACAGAATCATGAGCACATTCGGCGGCCGGTCCGCTGCAGGACACGGCAAAGTGTGCACGAACGCGATGAAGAGAATGCACCACCGCAACCCGATCGTCAAACCAAATTGGAAGCGCTGCCTCCCAAATCGGGACTGACGATGTGTGGCCAGTCGGTACCAACCTAAGAGTGCTAGGCGCGCGGGTGATAGCACGGACGATCTCTCCAAAAAATGCCTTGTTGGCAAAGTCGAACGCCAGTATTCTCCGCAGCGCTTATCACTCCGTCTAGTCGCCGCTATCACTTGCGCATTCTAGGACGGGCACGAAATAACTTCGCCGCTATCCCATCGTCACTGCGAGAGGGCAGGGTGAGGTAATTGCGGGCCGTATGGAAACATATTCGAACGCACGCGAACGCCGGATCGTTTGCATCCAGTTCCAAGCCATTGTGTGGAACTTGGTGGCGGTGTCGTTTCTTGCGGCGGGGTGTTCGTCGAGCCGGTACATCGCGAAGCGGCACGAATCGTACAATCCGCTGGCCCAATGGGATCTGGTCTCGCGCGACGTTTCAGAGCCCAGTGAACGCTCGAGCAAGCTATTACGGCAGTACGACCTGCAAAAGTCGGACCCGGATAAGCGTCTCGAGACACTCCAAGAGGAAATCTCGCGCGAGCCAACACCGGAAAAGTTGTTTGCCTTCGCCGAGTTGTCTTATATCGAAGGAAAGAAAGCAGAACAGGCCGGAAACGAGGCACGCGCGGTCGATCTCTACGGCGCATCCGTTGCGCATTCCTACTGGTTCCTATTCGACGGCGAATACGATCCCATTCGCAATCCGTACGATCCGCAGTTCCGCGGTGCGTGCGATTTGTACAACTCGGCGCTCGAGGCCGCCTTGCGGATCGCACAACGTCAGGGGCAACTCACACCCGGCACGACCTACCGTGTGGAAACTGGGCGGCAACAGTTCCACATCGAAATCGTCAGTCGCGGGCCGTGGCACAAGGACGAATTTGAGCGATTTGAGTTCGTCAGCGACTACGA
>CAZFLF010000957.1:0-3442 GCA_964519825.1 uncultured Pirellulaceae bacterium
CCCCGCACGCAACCCAACGCCTCGGTTCGGTTGCGGGATTTGATCCGGTAAGAATAGAGGTTGGAGGGTCGACCGTCGCGCCGTGGGCCACGCTTTGTTCGTCGCAATTCCAAGGGGTGTAGCGGTGTGCAAAGTCTACCGCTCTCACGGTACAATGGCGCAGGCATAATCGGCAAGTTAACGAGGAGTACAGCGATGGTTTCCGAAGAGACGAAAGCGGTAGCCAAAAAGGCGAAGGAGATTTACGAGGACCGGTTGCGGGTGAGGCTGGAACAAAGCGAATTGGGAAGGTATGTGTCGATCGAACCAGAATCAGGCGACTATTTCCTGGGGGATACTTTTGATGACGCCGCAAACGCAGCGATCGAAAGATATCCCGAACGATTGACACATATAATTCGCGTGGGCCACGCCGCCGCATTTCATCTGGGAGTTCTTGTGCGGTGAATGGATTCGTTGACGAAGAATTGCGAGCATTGATTGACGTGCGGGTGTCCGCCGTCAGGCATGGCTAGGTCTGCATGAATGCTTCCACGGTCATGCCAATATCTCGGGCGATCTTCCGTAGTAGCGGCGGCGCGATGTCGCGACCTTTGTGGAACGGCACAGTGGTACCGCGTCCGTCGGCGTGTCGGAACTGCTTGTGAGCTCCTCGCTGCCGGACTTCGACGAAACCTAGCGCCGTCAGAATAGCCACCACCTCCCGCGGTTTCAGGACAGGGACCGCCACGGCTCAACTCACCTGCACGGTTTCCGTGCCCACGAACTCGGATTCATGAGTCGGTTCGCCGTCTTCGAGCAGCATGGCGATTACCTCGCGCATGTTGTCTCGCAACTCGACCAGCGACTCGCCCTGAGAGTGGGCGCCGGGAAACCCGGGAACGGAGCCGATATATAAACCGGTTTCAGGGCAGCGCTCGATCACGACCGTATAAGACTTCATGGCAACCCTCGATTGGTGCAATACGCACTGGCACCGGGTTCGATTTCGCGGTAGCCGACCGCCGGAGCTTGATTTAATCGTACCACGCCCCCCAACCGGTGACCACAGTAAGCTTGCGATGTCCCAACTCGTGATGGCTCATCCTTCTCCGTGCTCCGAGTCGTCCATTGGATGCGGTCGCACCCACAGTGTGCCGTTTGACCGCCTATTCACGTCGGTGATCTTACGGCACCGTGGACAGATGAGGGCCACAATGCCGGCATCCTCCGCTGTCGGGTATCGGACCTTGAACTCTTGGCCGCCGCACCAGCCACGCCAGATAAGAAGACGCACGTCGCAGCCCTCTGCTGCCGATCGACGAAGTTCAGCAGCGGGGACGGCCTGCTGCGCCGGAATGCTGTCAGAAACTGCCGGGGGCCGGCCCGGTCGGCTGCAGCGGCTGGTTCGGTTCAACCCTGGGCGGAGTAAACGAAACGAACTTGCGCCCGCTCTTCTTCTCTTGCTCTTTGATGTCTCGAAAGATCGCGTCCAAATCGTAATTAAAACGGGCAGCATGTGCGTCGCGCACTCGCCGAACTTCATCGACAATTGGGTCGTTCATGGTTTCGCCTCCAAGAGTTCCTCGGGCGTGCATATGATCGGGGCTTTGAATCCATTGCTGGCGCAAACGGATTCGATCAGTGGCCGCATCGTCGCATTTGCCATGTGCCGGCAATTCCACGTCAATAGATAGGGTACTCCTTGCGTGGCTGCTATGCCAATATGCAACGCGTCGTCTCCCGCCTTCGCAGGCAATGCTCCCGCCTGAACCAGTTGTTTCGCCAGGGCCAAGGCCGCAGTCGTCGTTTCCAAGAACGTCACGGCCTGCAAAACCGCAAGCCGCTCTTGCGCGGCTTCGGGATCACCGGCCGCTGCCTCGCCAAGAACCAACTGCGAGACGCAAAGCTCGTAGCTCTCTCGTCGCGTGTCCCACCATTCGTGAGTGATCTGCTGATGGCCAGCGATCACCACGTCACGGCTGGGCCGGGCAGTCAAGTAGCTAACGAAGGTGGTTTCGATGTAGACTCGCTGACGCATGACTGCCTATTTCCCCGGGGCTCTTCCCGCGATCGGTTTGAGCATGACGTGTTCGGCGCTACCCCTCAAGCTGGTCGATGACTGAGCGCAACTCGATGACCTCAAGCGGGCAATCGGGCCAGTCGTGCTCCCAGCAGACGATCATGTCGCACCCGGCAGGATCGTGACCGTGATCTTTGAAGTTGCCGCTGTAATACTCGAATTCGATGCGGACTCGCTGCCAGCGATTCTGCTTGCTATCGACACACCGTTTGGCCTCGCAGTCTGGATAGGCCGCCTGCACCGCTTCGACAATGAGCCCGAGTTCAGAGCTAACCATGCCGAAAAGGTAGACTACCCCTTGCTCGTTGGTCGGGGCGTGCCGGAGTCCTCGGAAGCTGATCGGGGCACCGAAGACGACACCTGATCCCTTTGCCCACTGCTGAGAACCTACGCTGACTCGTAGCGGAGGCGGTTGAGTGACGATCTCGTGCTTGGACTTGATCTGCACCAGTTCCAGTTCCGGTGTTTCCGGGTCTGTCTGCTCCAGCCATGCATGATAGCGTTTGAGCGTACCCTGGATACCAGCAAACCGCTTCTTATAAACCGCAAACGAGAACTCACCGCGGGAGTCGTACTGAATGCCCGTCGGAATCCGCCCCATCTCTCTGACAACACGGTGGAAATCCGCCAGGAGTGTTTCGTCAGGAGTGGGCACGTTCTGGAAAGTGACCCGAAGACCCGCCGCCTCCAACACGCCCCGCCACCCGTCATCTGGAAACAGCCGATAGACCTGGTCCAGGGTAAAGTTCGATTCCTTGAAGAAATCCTCCCGACGCAGAGTGTCTACGCCGAAGCGAGCCGCGATGTCCCGCGCTGCCGCGATAACTGCTTCTCGCGACGGATCACCCATCAACCACCTCAACGTCGCCGAACCGGCGCGCATGAGGCGCGCGCGTAAGGGCGTCGCCCTCGATGCGCTTGTTAGGCGATCGCTTCATATGGGCACGTGACGCGTTGGCAAGGCACTAATGGTGGCGTTTTCCAGGTCTACGCCGGATAGGCGCATTACAGCCTTATACGCTTCTAACAAGGCGTCGTGGATGGACTCAAGATCCTTCATCATGAGACTGCGTCCTTCTTCTGAGTTTCTCCGAAAATTGTGCTGGCGATAGAAAGAGTGCGATAGCCTATTACGCTCGGCCAAGGCTCGTAACAAGAGGGTCTCGAGGTGAGCCAACGAATCAGTTGAACGGTTCAGCCTCTTGAGGACCTGGCCTAGCGTCCGGCGATTAATGCTCTTGAGCAGATCACACGCTTGCGCCGGGTCCGGGTGGTCCAATAGGTGTACTTCAGCAGCACCAACCATAAGGAGTATGGTGCCAAGCTCCGTCTCAAGGAGTTGCGCCGCCTCTGAGGCCTCCCCGAACTTGCGATACACGT
>CAZFLF010000958.1:0-3439 GCA_964519825.1 uncultured Pirellulaceae bacterium
CCGCCATTCTGACTGGGGAACTCGCCTCGCCGCGCAATTCGAATATCGGCCTCGTCACCGCTTTGTTCGCTGAGAGAGTAACGGGGGTTGATCTGGCGGATTTCACTTTGACTCGCAATGGAGCGTCGGTGAGCCTGGCCGGGCTCACCGTCAACGCACTCGACGGTGCCAATTACACGCTCGACCTGTCGAGTGTGACGACTACCGCCGGCGACTATGTGCTCACGCTCAGGAACACAGGGTCGGGCATTGTCGATACCGCAAGCAACGCGCTGGCGACGGCCGCCGTCGCCCGTTGGACGATCGATCGTTCGGCGCCAACGGTAGCGGTGGTTGCGGTCACTCCCGATCCGCGCACGACGCCGGTGGGCAACGTCATCTTCAATTTTAGTGAAGCCGTCACTGGCGTCGATCTAGCCGATTTCAACCTCATGTTGAACGGAAAGTTAGTTGATCTGACCGGTGCCAATTTCACGGCTGTGAATCCTAGCCAATACCTTTTGAACCTAGCCACAAAGTCGGGCGCGTTTGGCAACTACGCACTGACGCTTAACGCCGCCGGTTCAGGCATTTGTGACGCGGCCGGTAACTTACTTGTCACCAGCGTGACCGATCGCTGGATCAAGGATTCGCCACCGTCGGACATATTGCTTAGCAATCGGGTAGTCGGTGAAAACTCCGTGGCTGCGACGATCGGTACCTTGACCGTCAAGGATCCAGACGTCGGCGATTCGCATCAACTAGCTGTAAATGATGCTCGTTTTGAGATTGTCTCCGGAGTTCTCAAGTTAAAGGCCGGGAATTCGCTGAACTTTGAACAAGAGGCCAGTGTTACCGTCGTGGTTACCGCTCGCGATATCGATGACCCGTCGCTCAGCGTCTCGAAGCCGTTCACCATCATCGTCACCAACGTGAACGAAGCCCCAACCAATATTACTCTTAGCAATTCGTCGGTTTCTGAAAACTCAGCGGGTGCTACGATTGGAACCCTGACAGTTACGGACCCTGAAACCATCGATAGGCATACCTTTAGCGTGAGTGACTCACGGTTTGAAGTGGTAGGCTCAACCTTGAAGCTTAAGGCGGGCATCTTCTTGGACTTCGAAACCGCTGCGACGGTAAGTCTAAACGTCACCGCGACCGACAACGGAACGCCAGCGAGACAATTCACCAAAGGATTCACAATCAACGTGATCGACGTGGCCAATGGGTAGTGGCAACCGGATGTCCGCCAATGCTCTACTCAGCAACAACGCAGTCACCGCACCGGAAGCCGTCGACGACGAGGATGAGTCACTCTTGCAAAAGCGTCGTTTGCAACTAATTGATTCAGTGTTTTCTGAGTTCTCCAAGGAGGGTTGAAGCAAATAAAAATCCGCCTTCCGTGGCGAGTCCGCCAATATTTCTTTTATTACCTTTCTTTTTATGCACTACAAAAATCTTTTTATGCACTACAAAAACATTATTCGCATTGCGCTCGCGACGGCGTTCATATTGCTGCTCCCCTTGTTGGCGATGCTGATTACCGATGAAGTGGTCTGGGACCTGGCCGATTTCGCTGTCGCCGGCGCCCTCCTGTTCGGAACTGGTCTCGCATATGAGCTGATAGCAAGGAAGTCGGGCACTATCGCGTACCGATTCGCCGTCGGCATTGCGCTCGCGGCAGCATTCATCCTCGTCTGGATGAACCTTGCCGTTGGGCTCATCGGGAGTGAGGACAACCCTGCTAACCTGATGTATGGCGGGGTGCTCGCCGTCGGAATCATCGGTGCCATCATCGCGCGCTTTCATCCACATGGAATGGCGCGCACGTTGTTCGCGACGGCGCTCGCTCAAGCGCTGGTCCCCGTGATTGCGCTAGTCATCGGGAAGCCCCAGATTACCTCCGTGGAAGAATTCATGGGTGTGGTTGGTGTGTTTGGTCTGAATGCGTTCTTTGTCATGCTGTTTGTCGGATCGGCGTTGTTGTTTCGGGAAGCTGCGCGGAAGCAACCTCCCGCGGTCGCGGGGTCGGAGGGTTGACCTGATGGAGCTGCCCCGCACGAGTGGTGTTACTGCCACATGCACCGTCATGGATCAGAAAACTGTCTACCTCATGCGTGGTTTGCCGGGGTGTGGCAAGAGCTTTACGGCCAAGGTGCTGGCCAGTGAGAAAGGAGTTGTGCTGGAAACCGACGAGTACTTTTACACGCAGGTGGGAGAGGATCCGACACATTACGACTACCGCCAAGAACGACTCGACGACGCACGGCGGTGGAATTTTGAGCGATTAAAAAACGCTGTCGCCGCGGGTGTATCGCCGATCGTGGTTGATCGGGGAAATGGCCTCAATTCTGAAACGCAAGTTTACGCTCTCCACGCGGTCGAAAACGGCTATCGCGTCGAACTGAAAGAACCGGACTCGGAGTGGTGGCAGGAACTCCGCATCCTTCTCAAGTACAAAGAGCTGACTCGCCCAGTCTTATATCAGTGGGCCGACTGGCTAGCCGATCAGAGTCGGCGACGCCACCGCACGCCGGCCTCCACGATCCGCCACTGGATGGACACTTGGCGGCATGGGATCACCGTTGAAGATATCCTTAATTATCGTCCCGGCCATTCCGGCCTGGGAGATCCGGAATAGCCGGCGAGATTCGATAGCGTTCCGGCGAGTTTCCCCAGATTTTGGATTTTTTCGCTTTGACCTTTTGGGGTCTTGCCAAGTACCTGCCGAGACGCTCGAATCTCCGCCGTCTTTTTTCGTTCGCCGGAATTCTCCGCAAATATACCCTGATACTGGGCATCCTAAGGCCGTCAGGGAAGCGTCACCAATGTGATCGAGCCGTCTCGTCCACCGAGCGGAGACGACACGCCTGGATCTTACCGAATTCGCGCATACGTAGATGATTCGACAGGGGAATGGGAAATGATAAGTCAGACGAGTCGCTGTGAATTTGCTCAATGATGAGCGCTGGCGCGGATGTCATCATCGAAGGAATTATCGCGCTGGCTTCAGACGCGTGTCACTGGTTCGTCTCGCTGGATTTTACCAAGCCGAGGTTGTGTAATCCATTCGGACTCTACGGTTTGTTTTGTGGCGAGTGGTGTGCTGATCTGTTTCGCGAGTCGTATTCGGATGATGCAGTGACGGACACAGGAACGTCTACCATTCGAGGTGGCGCATCGCAGCTATGGCCGAGGCAAGGAGAGGAATGGGTGTGGTGTATTTCCACCAACCGGATGATGTGGGACCAATACGTCGTGTGTCTGCCATTACTTATTCCCCCGTGACGTGAACGAAACGCTGTTGCCGCAGGAAGCTCGTTCAATTCCAATTGCTGGTTAGCTGAATTCCATGTGATACGAGCCCTTTATTTCCTGGACGGGAAGTATTATAGGACGATGCAAATGAAGCGTACGAACTGTCGCGGTTTGATGTTCTTCCGCGCGCAGATTGACG
>CAZFLF010000959.1:0-3434 GCA_964519825.1 uncultured Pirellulaceae bacterium
GTACGGGTCTGTGCGGGGGGTGGCCCGAAAGGGCCATCCCTACCGCGTTAACCTTAAAAGAAAGGTTCCTGACACCTTTTCTTCCCCCTGGTTTCGAATTAGTGCCGTTTTCTGGCCCAGCGAAGGCATGAACGAATGCTTGATTGCTCGATTGAATCAGGGTGATATAGGCTATTCCGTGTTAGGCCGCTGCACTGCGGGTACATTTTGCGATATTGACGACGCTGGTCCAATGTCGAAAACCACTTTTTTGCTAGACAGGGCTCAAGCCGCGTAGCTTCTTCTAAAATGCCGGCTCGTTCGAATGCGTACCATCCGCTACAAATGCGAAAGCGCATGGCAAAAATGATCGCCGCATAAGTCGACTCTTGGCCTTGTGGACACGGTTGTATCACAAGGCCAAAAAGGCCAAAATCGCGGTGGCTATGATTTAATACGCCAGCTTCGTACCACTTGGTGCATGTTCCGTCATCCCAGGGTTTCTTGTAGGTCCTTAATCGAGGCCAACCAAGCCTTGACGCAAAACGTTGTAAATCGCGATACACGACTTGTTTATAACGGTCTCCTCTCATTGTTGTATCTCCATCACGATTACTTTTGACACCAACAATCGACATATCTCAACCACTTTCCCCAGGCAGTCATAGGAAGTGTTTTACAGAATTCTGGCGTCGTCGGCGGCGGAAAAAGAAAAACGAAGGTACCGCTATCCACCTTACACATGCACTTGCATTTACCCTTGGGGAAGTGAGGTTTGTCCACCCATTTCTTACCATCGCCTTTAGTTTCCGAGCGTTGAGGAGGCTTTCGTGGCTTTGGAATCTTTGGAAACTTTGGAAACTTTCGAGACCTTCCTCTACTGGCGATTATCAGGCACACGGCAACAACATATTCTAGAGGATCCGGAGGTGGCTCAATACCACATTCATCCCTACACTTCGGAGCACACAAACGAACGCAATCGCCCTTTGGGCCAAGCTGAGGTTTATCCCAACAATCCTTCCTGCATCGGGTCCAGCAGTCCCAGTAACAAACCCGTTCGCTTGGGGTCATCTTTTGAGTACCAAATGGGTCTGTGTAGTTCAGCGGATTTGCAGCAACGTATTGATAGAGATTGACACCGTCCTCGTATCGCCTCGGATCGCGTTCGGCCCACAATAACCCAGGGTGATAGTCACGATGGCGAATGTGGTACCGGAGAGATTCGCCATCACAGGTGCATCCTGAAAAACGCACCTCCCAGGAAAAGCTGGATGAGCTGCGAGGCGCAAACATCGGAGTCAACACAGTCGAAGCACCATAGCTATCGTAATTGTACCGCTCCTGAACGGAGGCGCCGGCATTTGCAATGGATGTTATGCTCCAATTCCCATCCTGCAATCCATACAACCGCTCATCGAGCGTCCCATCGCTATTTGTGTCCCGATCGCGGAGCATTAGATCGTCGACATATCTCAGCCCCCAGATGAAATGCCGATTTGGGTTGACTGAGGAATCCACCTGCTCCTCCAAAACTTGCCAAGTACCGGGTTCTGTGCAGAACAAATGCCGCGTCTCTGAGAGCACGCCTGACGTGTAGGTTTTCTTTACCGTTCGCCGCTTTCCGCCATCGTATTCATACTGTGCCACCGTCCCGGAGGCATCTTCTAGCTTGACCAGCCGGTTCCAAGCATCATATGTTGCTGTGAATGATGCAGTTGGATCGGCGAGCTTGGGAATCGTGTTCATGTTCCCGGCGCGATTGTAGACGGGAGTAACCCAGGATGGTCCCGCAGATTCGCCGATGTCCGAGATTTCGTTGACCAAGTTGGCGGCGCGGGTTTGATCGAGGCTCCACGTGCCGTCACCGTCGGAGTCTTCCAGGAACTTCCGCCAGTTGCCAGTGGAATCGAGTGACCAACATTGGGCGAACGTCTTGTTCGTGACGGAATCCTTCTGCGCCGTGAGCCGACCACGGTCCATGTGCTTGAGGCGGTCGATGAGGTCGTACAGGTATTTTTCATCGAAGTAGCCACTGTTCGCTGTCGCGACTGTGTTCTCGCGGTAGGTTCGGTTCCCGTTGCGGTCGTAACCGTATTTGATGCGATCGACGTCTGCAGATGACCCGTAATTGTACCAGTACGAATCTTTCACCCGACCAAAGCGATCGAAGCCAAGATAAATGTCACCGGTATCCGGATCATTTCCGCCGGCAGTCCCGACCAGTGTGTATTTGATATCGGGCTCGGTGTAATCCACTTCGACGAAGGTGCCGAGCCCAAGATACGAATAATCAGCGAGGTGCGTCGAGCCGCCATCATCGTCGACGATGCTGGCAATTTGGCTGAGCGCGTCAGGCATGCTGTCGGCGGAACTGTAAGAGTAGGTCAATACTCGACCATCGGGATAGGTAAGCGTTGTCGGCCGGACCGTGTTGGCCGAACCGCTGGCGTAGCCATACTGGACCTTAGGTGTCGTGGAGGTGTTCACTGCCCCACCATGATTCTGGTAGTCAGCCGTCACTTGGGTGAAATCATTATACGAGAACTGAATTTCATTGACCACGCTTCCCGATCCGACCGTTTCACTGTTCCAATTGGTGATCTTCTCGTGCATGCCGCGCACTTCGAACGAAGTCGCGATCCGGCGGACACCCCCATCGACACCGGTCCCCAAGGTCGTTGCCCGATCTTGCGTCTGCCGCCCTAACTTGTCGAAGTCAAAGGCATGCACAGAGCCGTTCTGGTCGCGAGTTTCCTTGATTTCACCTTGCCGATTGTACTTGAACGAAATCACATCATCCGCGTCCACGGAGTCCGGATAGGTCTCCTTGCGTTTCAAGAGAGACGACGCAATGTCCGAATCAGACAAGGTTGTGCCATAGACGTACTGCGTTGTCTGGTTGCCGGTAATACTGTTGACGGCCGTAATGCTGGAGACGTTACCGTCGGCGTTGTAGGCCGAATTTACGGTGACGTTGGTATCGTCGGAGCCTGGACAGTCGGACGAGGACGAGCTGCTGGAGCTGCTACTCGATGAACTGCTACAGGTACAGTTCATAATCATCGATACTTGCCGACCGGCCTTGTCGTATTCGAAACAGGTGGTAACTCCGCCGGGGTTTTTCTGAGTTGCGACTTGGCCAGCAGAATCAAAGGTCGTGCTAGCCACTAGCACCGAATCGCTTCGAGTTGGAATGCTGCTGGGACGTGACAAGGAAGATCCGCCGTTGGTGCCATAATTGGCCGTGGCCTGCTGCCGGCCGATGGCATCGGGCCAAGTGGCCGAATAGGAAATGCGCGACTTGGGCTGGGTCCCAGAGGGGCCGTTCAGATCCCCCGTCCCGGTGGCATTGTGGTACCGCAGCCGCTGTTCTGTCTGGATCACATTCGAGGCGGCATCGTAGCTCGGTATATCTAGCTCGATGACCGTGTCGTCGGAAATGCTGGACGCTT
>CAZFLF010000960.1:0-3433 GCA_964519825.1 uncultured Pirellulaceae bacterium
AGAAAAAACTGGTCGACTTCGTCACGCAAAAGCACTCCGAGTTGGTCGCCGAGTCCCGCGCACGCGCCGCCGATTATCTCCTTGCGGCGTATAAGTTGCGCGATCAGCCTCCCACCGACGACTTCATGTTGCTGGTCGACAAAGGGGATTTGAATCCCACGATGATTCTGCGCTGGCAGGTTTACTTGGCTGAACAGAAAGGGCGCTCGGATCCTGTTTGGTCGGCATGGCACACGTTCGCGGAACTGCCCACGGAATCCTTTGCCGCTCAGGCCGCGGCCGCTCTCGCACACGTCACCGCGCCGACAGGCGAATCGCGATCGATCAACCGGCTGGTCGACGAATCGATACGGCACTCTCCTCTCGGTTCGATGCAGGACGTCGTGCAATGCTATGGCGAGTTGCTCAAGACGGTCGAGCAGCAATGGCAGGACGGACTCCTGCGCGCCGCGGAAGCGAATCAGCCCGTTCCATCTCAATTAGACGATCCCGCCGCGGAGCAGTTGCGGCAAGTTCTGTACGGAGAGAATTCGCCCCCGCAAGTTCCCTTGGCCATGGATTGGGGGTTCCTGTCGCTGTTTCCCGATCGGCCAACACAGGGTGAATTCGAGAAACTGCTCAAGGAAGTAGAAAAATGGATGATGACTGGAGCTGGGGCGCCCCCCCGAGCAATGGTCTTGTTCGACGCGCAGCATACCTTTGAGCCGCGAGTCTTTCTGCGCGGTAATCCGAATCGGCTGGGTCCCAAGGTTTCCCGCCGATTTTTGACCGCACTGGATAGCGACGCAAAGCCATTCGAGCATGGAAGCGGCCGAGCGGATTTGGCCAACGCAATCGTTGATCCCGCGAATCCGCTGACCGCGCGCGTCATCGTGAATCGCGTCTGGATGCATCATTTTGGCCAAGGCTTGGTCCGTACACCCAGCGACTTTGGCTTGCGCAGCGAACCCCCGTCGCATCCGGAACTGCTCGACTGGCTGGCATCGGAGTTCATGGCTCACGGCTGGTCGCTCAAGTGGCTCCATGGCGAGATCATGCGTTCCGCCGTCTATCGACAATCCGGCGACGCGAAGCCAGCCGACGGGGAAAGGCTCGTTGATCCCGAAAATCGGTTGCTGGAGCAAGCCCCACGACTTCGGCTCGATTTCGAATCGCAACGGGATGCGATGTTGGCCGTCGCTGACAGCTTGGATTCGCGGCTGGGCGGACCGCCCATTGATTTGCTGGGGGACGCAGTAACGCCGCGACGCACGATTTATGGGCTAATTGACCGGATGGATGTCCCGATGCTGCTGACCACGTTCGATTTTCCCAACCCGCTCACGACGAGCCCGCAACGGACCACGACCACGGTCGCGCCCCAGGCGCTGTATTCCATGAACAGCGGATTCGTCTGGGAGATTGCCCGCCGGTTGGCCGCGCGATCGGACGTGTCAACGCTGGCGGATGCCGGGCAGCGCGTCGCTCGACTGTACCAGCTTTGTTTCGCCCGCGAGCCCTCGGCAGATGAACTCGCCGCATCGCTCGAATTCCTCGGCAGCCAACCGAATGAGACCCACTGGCAGCGTTTCTCCCACGCGCTCCTACTGGCCAACGAATTCGTGTTTGTGGACTGAGTTGTGGCCGTGACGACCGTAGCTGTCACACTCCGTTGTGACGGGGCGCTCCATAGGACCGATGGGACGGATAGGACGTATGGGACACGTATGGGACCTATAAGTCCCATAGGCCTCATACGTCCCATCGCGGGACAAGCCACGTCAGCAGCGTGACGGCTACGGTCACAGATTCGCTTCGTCGAGCGCGTCGAGCAGGGAGTCGAGATCATCTTTCGGAGCAGTGGCTTGGCCCTGCCTGGCGACTTGTCGTTTGGGCATTCCTACCGACATACCCACTGCCTCCCGTCCGGCCATAATGAGTTGCTCGTCTCGTTCCAGCGCGGCAACTTCCTCCGCCGACTTGCCTTCCTCGGGGGCACCGAACAGTTTCGAGAGATCGATTTTCAAGCTGACTAAGCCGACCGGCGCACCAGCAATCCCGGGTGTCTTGTGTTGCGGGAAGATGATCGCGTTCTCGGGACAGACGCGGCTGCACGCCGGACAACCCTTGCGACAATTATCCGGCTGTTCGACGACGATCGTTTCGGCCTGATCGACCCCGTAGACGCCGAACAAGCAAAAGTCGATGCACTCCATGCAATTTGTGCAGCGGCTGAAATCGATGACCGGGTACCAGCGGCGGTCGGGCTCCTCTTGGATTCGGACGGCGTCGCGCCCGGCGGCCAGCGATGCACCGTCACCACCCGCCGCTTGCGGCTGAGGGCTGCGAACGTCCGACTTGGCGGCATCCACTCCGGCGGCAAGGTCGAGCGGCAGCGCGGTGTCGTTCGTGGGATGCAGGAAGCGATCGAGTTGTCTGGCGGTCGGCTCACCGCCAACCCAACCACCCAGGGACACGAGTTGCATCCGGCACTCGGCCGCGATCCGCTTGACTTCGTCCACATACGGTTGCGCCGACTGGGCGACGCGGAGATCGACGCAGTAAATGCGCCGGTTGGAGACAGCACGTTGGTCCGCCACGCGAGTCTTAACTTCCACCTCCGGCTCAGGTTGATCGGCTTGCTCCTCCGGGGTCTCGTCGTCGTCCTCTTCGTCCGCATCGACGAGTAATGTGTGGCCAATCTGCCCGCGAATGCCGTGGCGATCGAGTGTCCACCGAGCGGCCCGTTCAAACAGCCACGAGAGGACGACCATATCACCGGATGTCCCCTGTAACGCCAACATTCCAGTTCCATCCGACTTGAGGTCGTACAAATGGGGAATCACCGTGACTTCGATGCCAGATTCCAGGATGAGTGCGGTGACAATGTCTTCCTCTAGCCGGCGTTTAGCTGGATTGGAGCTTTGCCCCTGTGAGACGACGACTGTGATGCGTTTCGCCATGTTGAACACTCTAAGCGATGCGATTCGGATTTCACAACTGGCACAATCATGCGGCGGATGGCGACGGCCATCGGCTACCTGAGTGATTTGAATTCAAGGCCTTCCAAAACTCAATGCTGGCGGTGGGCGGTCGCTTGACAAAGTTAGACGGCTCGACTACTTAAGACCGTTCGCTTTTTTCGTCCGGCAGCCGGTTTTCGCGCGCGGCGAGGCGTCGTAAGCACGATCACGAGAGATTCTGGATGATGAAGGGGACTTCGCATGACGACGAACAGTGATGGGGGCTCGAATGTCGAAGAACGGGAGCTCCCCCGCGAGTTTGATGGACTCGAACGAACCCGCCTGGCATGGATCACGGCCGAGGCGATCACGGCCGAGGCTCGCGACGAAGAAACGGATGAATTTGACGACTTCGACGAAGAGGATTTCGACGACGATTTCGACGACGACTTTGAAGAGGAACAGGACGAGGAATACGACGCCGAAACTGA
>CAZFLF010000961.1:0-3427 GCA_964519825.1 uncultured Pirellulaceae bacterium
CGGTAGGACCTTCGTCGGTCACGCGTGCCTCCAATTGCTTGAGCAACTGCAGGCGTTGCGAACGAAGCAAAAACGCTTGAACGCGGTCACCGTCCCCTGTTGCCGAAAGCAATTTCGACAGTTGAATCATCGCGCTACGTAGATTCGGGTCCCTACGCACTGCTTCCAAGTAGCAGCGGATCGCCACTTCCCCTTGTTCCTGCCGCTGTGCCCAGTCTCCGCGCAGGGACCAGATGTCCGGATTCTGATCAGCCGATACGGGAAGTTGGTCGTGCCACCGCAAGAACGGTTCTTCCGCATCCTCCCGCACGAGGATTGCTCCCAATTGCGCTTGAGCTGGAATGAACTCAGAGTCGATTCGAATGGCAGTTTGCAGTAGTTCTTTCGCTTGAGCAATCCTACCGCGATTGGTCGCGCCCTGGGCGATTCCCAACAATGCACCGACACATGCAGTGTCACGCTCGTAACATTGCTCCACGAGTGGAGGCTGGACGTACGACCAACTTTCCCCGCTCAACGCATAGAGGTGTTCGCGCGCGAAGTGGCCTAGCGCGATTGTCTTGAGCAGATGCGGAATCATCTCCCTTCGCCGGCCGCACGCGGATAGCAGGTTGTACATGGCGAAGTTCGCCGCCGGGTGGTCCGGTGACCGCTCGAGTACGCGGCGAAACCGCGCTTCGGCTTCGGTCATGCGGTACTTGCGGTGGAGCAAGATTTGCCCGGCCAGGACTTTGCCATCCAGGAAGTGCGAGCTGGAGTGATCGGTCATCCGGTCGAAGTACTCGATCGCGGAATCGAATTTTTTTTGGAAGACGGCGGATTCACCCGCCAAGCGATAGGCTGCCGTGGCCTGGGGAGAAGTTGGAGAGATTTGAGCAGCCAGCTTCTCGGCGCGGACAAAATCCTTCCGCTCAAATAACTTGGTCGCTTCGTGCAATAGTTGTTCGCTTCCAGGTTCAGCTATTTCTCCAGGTTCTGCTCCTTCGCTGTGTGCAAGCCCCGATGGGGTCGTCGTAGGTGGCTTCAGAATTCGGCTCCGGCTGACCAACAACCACGACACGAATGCGCCGATCGCTATCAACATGAGACCGATTACGAGAAAGGGTCGGTGCCGACGAGGCCTCATCAAGGCGACTCTCCTGATTTGGCGCTACCGTTCATAAAAAAAGTCCGGCTGGTTTCCAGGCCGGACTTCGTTGACCACAGCGCGCGATGCGTCACGTGGACTGATTCGCTCAAGGAGCCAACGACGGCTGTGGCAGACTCTGTGACCGCTAATCCTTGTCGTTATGTCGGGCAGTTAAGGCTTCATGTTTTCAGGCTTGCCGCCGGCAGCTTTTTCCATCGCGCCCGGCTCAGTCATTGCCTTTGGGTCACCTTGCCCGGCACCTTCGGGACGGCTACCGCCGCCACAGCCAGTCAACGTGACTGCGAATGCTGTGACCGACAATGACAGAAAAAACAAGCGTACGTACTTGGTCATGCTTAGATTCCTCAATTTGGATTTCTGTTTTTGCGCGTCTTTCGCGCGGGTCGGAGAGATTCTTGAATGGACAACCAGCCGAGCGAAGGGACACCAAGACGGTGCCCCTTCGCTGTTAGGCGCTGCGTTTGTGAATGTCAAGCAACTTGCCTAGTTGTCCCACGAATATCGTGCTTCGTTGTCAATTCCCTGTATCGAGTGCATCGCGGCCCACACGTTTCCATCACGTCCCCACGCGTCACCTGGTGGGTTACCGGCGGCAATCGTTTCGGCGACAAACCTCACCGAGCCATCTGCTAAGGTAACCTGCACGCCGCCGGGATGCACGCTGCCAGCGCCGGGCCACTCCGAGTTTGGCAACCAGTGCGAGACGTAGGACGGTTTGTGGGCATAGGGAGCCGCCCACGACCCCCAACTCCCCTCGGGAATTGCCGTACCATCAGCTTGCAAAATGGGACCTAGGCCGGCATCCAAGACCCAGACATGGTTAACAATCCATGCGCTGGGAGCGACAAATGGAACGCGGAAAACAAATTCGCCAAGCGTATTACGAAGGCGTCCCGAACCCCCGACCCAGCGGTTTGGACCAGTCACACAGCAATAACCAGGCTGCGTTACCTCGGCGACGACGATTGTATTGGAAGTGCCATCCACAATGTCATTTATCCCGGCTGGATCCATCAATGAAAATAGGCCCGCAAGTCGGGCGTCGCCATACTGCCGACGGTGATGATCCCAGCCCAACGCACCTGCGTAAGAGGTCGTGCCAAATCCATGCGGCGGCTGTCGAAATACGTTTGGGTCCGACGGACACTTCAGTACCGGTGCCGACATTTCACGGAGCGGAGTGCCGTTGATCACCTGCGGGAAGCCCGGCGCATTAAAGTTTATCTGGTTGTGGAGCGTACTGAGTTCCAAAAAAGGAAGCATCAATGTCATCCACGTGAAATGCCGTTGATTGCCATTTGCCGCCGGAGCCGGATTCTTTTTATTGTTCCCGTGCCAAATCCCATCCGGTGGAAACGTCTTAAATGTATCGTGATAATTATGAAGCCCCAGCCCAATTTGCTTCAAGTTATTGCCGCAAGACATCCGGCGCGCCGCTTCGCGCGCTGCTTGCACCGCAGGTAGTAATAACGCGACAAGAATACCAATGATCGCGATGACCACCAGGAGTTCCACAAGTGTGAACCCCCGGAATCGACTAAGAAATCTCCACTTCGTTACCATGACACCACTCTCCGATGATTAGAATTGAAAAGACATAACGAACGTAACATCTAATCGGCCAAGTGCCGAGAAGAAGTTGTTCACGTTTTTAACATAGGTGTAAATGTAGACTGACCTGAATACGCCGGTCAAGGAACTTTTGACATAAATTTCATTGGGACGAATTCTCATTAGCAAGGAAATCCCGCGAAAGTATGGCACTGTCGGTTTTTTCAGAGAGCCGTCGGCCTTTGATACAGCGGTACCTGCCGGTAAGAGAGGCCCGCGGCCGCAGTCAAAGCGGCAGGCCCGAATTGTGCGACAGCTCTCACGGAAGTGTTCGACTGGACTTGTCAGCGCATGCCATTCCGGGAATCTGCCCCGAACGTCACCGATGCAGGTAATTGTGTGAGAATGCTGAGTGCTTCCATCGGGACTTTGTGGCGATCAAGACCTGCAGTTGCACGAGTCGTGCGAGATCCATGCATGGGCGGTCGGATGTCGAATCTGTTGACAAGGTTTGGAATACTAGCCGTGCTGGTTGTCTGCGTGACCGGGTGTCAGCCGAACGCAACCAGTGATCTGGTGACAGCATCAATCGTGCGCCAGCAGCCACCTATCTTCACGGACGTCACCGATTCTTGTGGCATCGATTTCGTTCACGAGCCTGGTAAGTGGGGCAGCTTTTTCATGCCGGAGATTATGGGGGGCGGCGCGGCAATGCTGGGGGCGGGC